>CAWUJF010000052.1:0-11373 GCA_963922405.1 uncultured Hyphomicrobiales bacterium
TTATAATAACGGGTCACATCATGTCCGATACCAATTGCCAGAAGTTCAATAGGAGAATGGACTTCTATGTCTTCAATCACCAAGCGCAAGTGCCGCTCGAGATAATTGCCGGGGTTCACTGACAATGTAGAATCATCCACTGGAGCGCCATCTGAGATCATCATCAATATGCGTCTTTGCTCCGGGCGTCCCATCAGACGTTCATGAGCCCATAGCAGCGCCTCACCGTCGATGTTTTCTTTCAACAGGCCCTCACGCATCATGAGGCCAAGGTTGCGTCTAGCACGGCGCCAGGGAGCGTCAGCGGATTTATAGACAATATGTCGAAGATCGTTCAGACGACCCGGTCCCGCAGGTTTTTCCTGCTTCAACCATTGTTCGCGAGATTGACCACCCTTCCAGGCTTTTGTTGTAAAGCCAAGGATTTCCACTTTTACACCGCAGCGTTCCAGTGTACGTGCCAGGATATCAGCACATGTGGCAGCAACAGTAATCGGCCGTCCGCGCATAGATCCTGAATTGTCCAACAGAAGCGTAACTACAGTGTCACGGAAAACAGTATCCCGTTCCATCTTGAATGAAAGCGGCGTCATCGGATCAGTGATGATGCGGGTCAAACGAGCGGTGTCGAGGTAGCCCTCTTCCAGATCGAAGTCCCAGCCTCTGTTCTGTTGGGCCATCAAACGACGTTGCAGCCTGTTTGCAAGGCGTCCGACCACTCCCTGAAGATGGGCCAGCTGCTTATCAAGGAATGCGCGTAGTCTTTCGAGTTCGGCTTCATCGCAAAGTTCCTCTGCCGAAACGACTTCGTCGAAAGCGGTCGTGAAAACCTGATAGTCGAAATCCGGTGGCAAGTCTGAGAATGGCAGGTCGGGTCGGGTGGTTTCTCCAGGATTTTCCTCATCCTGATCCTGATCATCGAGGTCATCACCAGCTTCCGCCTCTGAAGCCTCCATTTGACCTTGTTGTTCTTCGTCAGCCTCAGATTCCATTTCTTCGGGTTCGCCCTGATCTTCACCGGTAGACTCTTCGTTGTCGCGTTCGCCTTCCTGCTCCTCGTCGTTACCTTGATCGTCTGTATCTTCGTCGTTGTCTTCCTCTGGTTCCTGTTCTCCCAGTTCATCGCCCATATCAAACGCAACCAGGAGATCACGTATAGCCTCGGCAAAACCCTGTTGGTTCTCCAGTTCATTTCCAAGCGCGTCCAGCTTTTCGCCAGCGCGTTCTTCAATCCACTCACGCCACAGGTTCACGAACCGATCTGCACTCGCTGGCGGTTTTTGCCCGGTGAGGCGTTCTCGCACAACCATGGCAACCGCCTCTTCAAGCGGTGCTTCACTGCGTTCTTCTGCTGCGGAATAATTCTGCTTTGAATATTTGTCATCGAGCATTTGTGCGAGATTGCTGGCAACGCCGGGCATTCTGCTGGCGCCTATAGCTTCCACACGGGCTTGTTCGACTGCGTCGAAGATCGCGCGAGCGTTGTCACCTTCCGGTGCAAAACGGGTATGGGTCTTAGCATCGTGACATGCCTGACGAAGCGCCATGGCATCGCCGACGCCACGGGTAATTGCCAATTGTCGTTTGCTGAGTTTCTTTCCCAAATCCGGCAACCGAACAGAATTGCCGGTCATGGATGGCTTATCACCTGAAAAAGTAACCTCAAGCTCGTTATTCTGAGCGATGGAACGCACGCAGTTTGCGAGTGCCTGCTTCATAGGCTCCCGGTCTGCACCTTTTGATGCGTTACGCTTTGAATTGTCTCCTGAGGCTGCCATTCACAAACAAAACTCTATGCTACCGCCAAATTCTGGACTTCTTCAGAAATTTCCACACCAAATGCACGTTGGTAGAATTCACCGATAGTGGCGCGTTCCAACTCGTCACATTTGTTCAGGAATGTGAGCCTGAAGGCTGTTTGAAGATCATCAAATATCTCAGTGTTTTCTGCCCAGTTAATTACCGTTCTCGGGCTCATAACCGTTGAAATGTCACCGTTCATGAAAGACGCACGGGTCATGTCCGCAACGCGGACCATTTTGGAAACGGTTTCCCGGCCTTCTTTTGTGTTAAATGACTTAACCTTGGCCAGTATAATATCCACCTCATTGTCATGTGGCAGATAATTGAGCGTGGTTATCAGTGACCAACGGTCCATTTGCGCCTGGTTGATCTGCTGAGTACCGTGATACAGACCTGTCGTGTCACCGAGGCCAACGGTGTTTGCTGTGGCAAACAAACGAAATGCCGGGTGAGGTGTAATAACGCGGCTTTGGTCGAGTAACGTCAATCGGCCTGACGATTCCAGAACCCTCTGGATAACGAACATCACGTCCGGACGACCAGCGTCATACTCGTCGAATACAAGCGCAACGTTGTTTTGATATGCCCACGGCAAAATACCATCACGGAATTCTGTGATCTGTTTTCCATCCTTCACGGTAATTGCATCCTTACCGATGAGGTCCAGCCTACTCACATGGCTGTCCAGGTTGATCCGCACACAAGGCCAGTTAAGGCGTGCTGCTACCTGTTCGATGTGAGTTGATTTACCTGTTCCGTGATATCCTGAAACCATCACACGACGATTATGAGCAAACCCGGCCAGGATGGCGCGTGTGGTCGGTCCATCAAACAGATAGTCCGGATCAAGTTCCGGAACATATTCAGTGCGTGTGCTGTAAGCAGGAACTTCCCAGTCACAGTCGATATTAAAAACGTCACGGACAGACACCGTTGTGTCTGGCAAACCCTCTGACATACCCATACCTCCAGAAATGAATTGTGGGTGAAAAACAGATTATAGTGCCTCTAAAGAGGTTTTCGTGCTTCACATGCCCTTTTTTAAGAGCAGAATCCACCCTGTTTTAGAATTTTATAAGATTGAATGATTTCCTGTAAGCGCTTTTCGGTGCTTCTATCCCCGCCATTTGAGTCCGGATGGTGGCGCTTCACCAATGCTTTGTACCTGGCTTTGAGTTCATCGGAAGTGGAACTGTGCGGCATACTGAGGTCATCAAAAGCCTTTTTTTCCAATGCTTTAAGTTTTCTGGCTTGCGGATTGTTGCCGCCCAGTTGGCCTTTCCTTCGCATTGTACGCGCAATGATACGGTCAGCTATTTCACCTCTTGGATCACCATCAGTGAACGGTGATCTGGCACCATCTTTATTCACGCCCATGGTCCAGGTTGGCCTGTGACCTGTTAACGCATCCTTCTGAAACTTTGCAATTGCGTCATCACCGAGACCAGAGAAGTAATTGTAGGATTTGTTATATTCCCGCACATGCTCAATGCATAAATTGATATACTGACCTTCACGATCCCGACCGAGTGGAGCCTTGTGAGTTCCTGGTTTCTTGCAATCTTTCCACTGGCAAGTTGTATCGACCGGCTTTGATGCGGCGGTTTTTTTCCTACCTTTATTAATCCGGATCGAATCGAAATATTTGGAATTAGTTGTCATACGAAGATTATGGCGTTTTTTGCGAAATGAACAAGGATTGACTTTTGGAAAAGTTGCGGCCAAAAAACGCGGTTATCCCTGATTGCAAAATTGCATCGTCTGGAGACTATTATGGGCAGTGTTGCTGATTACCTTGAGAAACATCTGAACGAAGCGTTTTCGCCATCTTATCTTGAAGTGATAAACGAAAGCCATCTCCATGCGGGGCATGCTGGTGATGATGGCACCGGTGAGAGTCATTTTCGGATCAAGATTGTTTCATCCGCTTTTGACGGAATGAGCAGGATTGATCGACATCGTGCGATAAACGCGATTGTGCAGCCAAAGATCGATGAAGGTCTACATGCTTGTGCGATAGAGGCAAAAGGTGCTGCAGACTAGCGGCTCACTCGTCAAACAATTCTGCCAATCTGGATGCAAACTCAGTCTGATCGTTTCGGTCCAAGGTTGCCAATACGAGCTTTCGAGTTAACGGATCTCCATCCGGAAGAGAAATATTTACAGAGCTGTTGGCATATCGGCGGATATCCGGTTCGGCCAGAAGCGTGTACCCGATTCCCTTATTTACGCATTCCATAATAGCTTCGACACTATCGAGAACGATTGGTTGTTTCGAAGATTTGGAGGTTAAATTCCTGACGTGATTTGCAATCAGTTTCCCGATACCGGACCCAGGATTAAACTGCAGGAATGGTAGGGTGTCTGCGATTTCTTCCTGAGTTAGATGGGCCAGAGATTTGGGGCTGGCGTAGTGAAGGGTTTCCTCCCTGAGAGTTTTGTAGTTCAAGCTCGATTCTGCCTGCTTTGAGGCTGTCAGTATACCTGCATCAAGCTGACCGGAGACGACTTTCTCTTCCAGTGTTTCTGAAAGAGCTGTCTCAATCTCGAAATGTGCTGAGGGCGCTTTGCTACTGGCATTTTTTAAAAACAGTGGAAGAAGCCGGACGCTGGCGGTTGCTACAAACCCAATCCGATAATTTCCGGCTAGCCCATCTGTAGTAACACAACTGTTTAAAAGGTCTTTTTGTGCTTCCAGTACCAGTGCAGCTTTGTTGGCAACTTCGCGCCCGATTGGCGTGAGTTTCGGTGGACGGTAGTTGCGATCAAACAGGGCCACATCCAACTCTTCTTCCAGCGTTTTCATCTGCATGGAGAGCGCTGAAAGGGTCATGTTCAAATTTCCGGCAGCAGTCGCAAATGAATGGACGCGGGAGATTTCTATAAATGATTTTAAGTGTCTTGTTTGCATAACTTCACGATTCCTGAACTAAAAATATAGATTTATTTGATTGTGCTGAAGTTATTTTCTGGTAAACTTTTTGTGAGTTTTCCAGTTCGAGTTATATCAAGAACAAGATCAGCCGCGGGGGAATAGGATGATTGGGGACAAAGTTAATCTTTATCAGGAATTAGCCAAAGAACTCGCGCGGCACTTTGAATCCAAAGCCGCGCATTACGATAAAACACGTACTTACCCACATGAAAATGTGAAATTGCTGGTAAAGGCTGGCTTGATGGGGATGACCATTCCGCATCTTTATGGTGGGCAAGGTGCGTCCTACCATGACTGCGTTTTGGTTATCGAGGAAATAGCCAAGGTTTGTGCATTGACCGCGCGAATTGTCGTTGAAGCAAATATGGGTGGGATCAGTGCAATTATGGCGTATGGCACTGAGACCCAAAAATCATTTTGTGCTCCTATCGTGTTAGCAGGAGACAAGCCCGCTATTTGCATTACTGAGCCTGAAGCAGGAAGTGCAGCTACGGAAATGCAAACCACTGCGCGCAAGCAGGGTGACAAATATATTCTCAATGGAACGAAGCATTGGATTACGGGTGGCGGTGTTTCAAAGCTTCATTTGATATTCGCAAGAGTTCTGGATGAAGCCGGTAATGAAGAAGGTATTGGCGGTTTCATCGTTCATCGTGATGTGGAAAAGGGAATTGAACCTTCCGGCTTTGAGGTGGTTCGGCATGAACACACACTTGGGCTGTGCGGAATGCCTGAGGCAGAGTTGAAATTTACCGATCTGGAAGTAGATGAAGCTTTCGTGTTGAAGCCGCCTTCCGGGTTTAAGCGCGGATTTTCAGACCTGATGGAAGCTTATAACTCACAAAGGGTAGGTGCAGGCACCGTGGCAATGGGAGTCGCGGCAGGAGCCCTTGAGCATGCAAAACGTTATCTGAAAGAGCGTCATCAATTTGGCAGGCCCATAGCTGAGTTTCAGGGGCTACAATGGATGGTTGCGGATATGGATACAAGTTTGCATGCCTCACGCTTGTTGCTTCATGAAGCTGCGAACTCTGCCAAGAAATCTTCCAGTGGGTTCCCTGATATGATGATGGCTGCACGTGCGAAACTCTTTGCCTCTGAATCGGCTATCAAAATCGTAAATGACAGTCTGCAGATGTTTGGGGCCAGAGGATATGGAGATCAGGTGCCACTTGAACGCATGTATCGTGATGTGCGGATGTTCACCATAGGTGGCGGAACGGCCCAAATTTTGAGAACCCAGGTTGCCGGCAAACTATTAGATATCAAGACTCCTCAGACGCGGAATGGTTATCAGGAATCTGCTGAAATACTGCCTTTGGAGCAGGCCCGGGCAAAATAGTGCTATTTCTTTGAAAGTGGGTGGTGCTCAGTTACCAATTGTTTGAGCCGTTCATCAAGAACATGCGTGTAAATCTGCGTCGTGGAAATGTCCGCATGACCAAGCAATTGCTGAACTGAGCGAAGATCGGCGCCGTTCTGCAATAGATGACTGGCAAAGGCATGTCTCAAGACATGAGGAGAAATTTTTGCTGGATCGAGGCCAGCTCTCAATGCCAAAGCTTTAAGATCGCGGGCAAAAGCCTGTCTCGCGAAGAAACCGGTTTCTGATTTTGCTGGAAACAGGAATTTCGTCTCGCTCCATTTTGGCGTCTCAGATATCACAGACATATAGTTTGCGATTGCCAGCTTTCCCTTTTCAGAAAGAGGAACAATCCTTTCCTTATTCCCTTTGCCAATGATCGTCAGAAATCTGTTCTGGACTTTAGCCGCTGTAGCGGGAAGGCTGACAAGTTCGCTCACACGCATGCCGGTGGCGTAGAGCATTTCAAGTAAAGCTAACAATCGAGTTGAGCGCAGACGTTTTGCATAGGAAGCTTTTGAATTCGAAGCCTCAACTTCAGCAAGACGTAGCAGCGTTTCTACTTCATCGACGCTTAAGATTTTTGGTAAAGGCCGGCCAAGTTTTGGACTGTCGACTGTGCTGCATGGATCATCAGTTCGCATGTTTTCTGCAAAGAGGAACTTATGGAATTGCCTTATAGATGAAAGATGTCTTGCCTGAGTGGATGCGGATTTTCCATCTGACGACAGTTCTGCAAGATGTTTTTGTACATCTTCGTTTCGAGCGTTTGAGAAGGCTCTTCCTTCTCCAGCCAAAAAGACCGCATACAGTGAAATATCACGTTCGTAAGACAAAAGGGTATTTTTTGCAGCACCACGCTCAGCGCTCATCATTTCGAGAAATGCTTCAAGCAAATGTGTTTCGTTCACCTATTTACCCTATGGGTTAAGCCGTTTGGCAGGTATTTTGACCGTCATTTCGCGGGGTTTGGGTTCTACAAAAACAGTAAGGGCCACAGCACCGCCGTAAACCAGTCCGGCAAGAACCGCTAATACAAACAGAAAGCGGAAAAGACTTGGCATTCCTGGCCTCTATTCCTCGTTACACCGCTCGCCCCCGGTTCTTTATGATAAAATGTAGGCCAATTGGCAAGTGTTACATTGGTCGAAAATAGCCGAAAGGGTTGACGTTGAGGACCAGATGGTATCGAAAGACTTTTGATATTTCGGTTATTTAAGAATCACAAAGTGCCCACACGTCGACAATCACGCAGATCACGAATACTAGCCGCGCTCAACGGACGCAGCCTTGTGTTTCTGGGTATGATGGGTTGCGGAAAATCAGCAATTGGAAAAATGACTTCCAGGCGCTTGGGCCTGGAATTCAAAGATGCGGATGCGGAAATTGAAGCGGCTGCTGGTCGATCTGTGGCTGAAATCTTTGCTGACTACGGAGAAGTAGAATTTCGCCGACTGGAGGAGCGTGTTATCGAGCGGGTGTTGACAGAAGGACCCGTATTGCTTGCCCTTGGGGGCGGCGCTTTCATGGCAGAGGGAACACGTAAAGTGATTGAAAAAAATTCCATTTCAGTTTGGTTAAAAGCTGATCTGGAGATTTTGCTGAAGCGAGTATTGAAAAGGCCAGGAAAACGGCCTCTTCTGTCCAAGGGAAATCCAAGAGAGATATTGAAGGATTTATTGGAGGTTAGGGAACCGGTCTATGCCTTGGCGGATTTGCATGTGACTTCAAAAGGCGGCACAAAGGCGGAAATGAGGGATCATGTGCTCGCTGGGCTTGATCAATTCTTGAAGGAAGAAAAAAAGCATGATCAATGAACCTGCTGTAAGCGTTCCGGTGGATTTGGGTGATCGCTCCTATGCAATTGATATCGGGAGTGGTCTGCTTGCGAACATTTCAAAAGCGATTGGCTCTATTTCTCCGGGCTGCAGGGTTGTGGTCATAACGGATACGAATGTAAATGCAGCGCATGGTGATAACCTCCGATCTTGTCTGGATGAGGGGGAAATTAGTTACGCTTTTATCGAGATTGAAGCTGGGGAAAAATCTAAATCCTGGCCTGTTTTGCAATCAGTGGTTGACGGTATTTTAGGCCATAAGCTTGAGCGGTCGGATCTGGTGCTGGCTTTTGGCGGCGGTGTAGTTGGTGATCTGGCTGGATTTGCCGCATCAATCTGTAGAAGGGGGATGCGTTTTATCCAGATTCCCACATCACTTCTAGCTCAGGTTGACAGTTCAGTTGGAGGTAAAACCGGAATAAACTCGGATCATGGCAAGAACCTCGTGGGTGCTTTTCATCAACCGGAAAGAGTGATCATCGATCTAGATGTGCTCAAAACCTTATCCCCGCGTGAATTCAGGGCCGGATATGCTGAGGTCGTGAAATACGGGCTCATATCCTATCCTGATTTTTTTCAATGGCTGGAAAGTAATCATCAAGATGTGTTTGCGCAGGGGCTTGGCCTCGTAAATGCTATTGCCCAGAGTTGCAAAGCAAAAGCAGAAATCGTTGCTGCTGATGAGCTGGAAATGGGAAAACGCGCTCTGCTCAACCTTGGCCACACGTTTGGACATGCTCTGGAGGGATATACAGGTTATGACGGTAGTCGCCTCGTGCATGGTGAAGGCGTTGCGATTGGGATGATGCTTGCTCACCGGTTTTCAAATCGAATGAACCTGTGTTCAGTGGATGATGTGAGCCGTGTAGAACATCATCTGAACGAAGTGGGTTTGCCTACAAACATTCAACAAATACCGGGTGATTTGCCTAGTGTGGAAACTCTGATGAACTTTATTGCACAGGATAAAAAAGTTAAACGTGGTGCATTAACGTTTATTCTTACAAAAGGAATTGGGAAGTCCTATATTGCGGACGATGTCCCGCCATCTGAGGTATCCAGCTTTCTAACGGACCAGTTAAACTCATGACTACCGCGTTCTGGCTTTTGTTTTTTGCAATTCTGCTCTTAATCGGAATATCCGCGTTCTTTTCCGGTTCCGAAACCGCGCTGACGGCCGCTTCGCGTGCAAGAATGTTGCAGTTGGAGAAAAACGGAGACAAACGCGCCAAACAAGTAACAGCGCTTATTGAAAAACGGGATCAGCTGATCGGTGCCCTTCTCATTGGCAACAATCTGGTCAATATCCTAGCATCTGCCTTGGCAACCAGCTTCTTTTTGAATGCGTTTGGTGAGGCTGGGGTCGCAATCGCCACACTGGTTATGACGCTTCTGGTCGTGATTTTTGCCGAGGTGATGCCGAAATCCTGGGCCCTTTTCAATGCGGATCGATTTGCGGTTACGGTGGCACCTATTCTCCAACCGGTGGTATATGTCCTGGCACCGGTAACCAAGCTCATTACCAGTCTCGTTCGAATGATACTTCGTACCTTCGGGATCAAAGTTGATGAGGTTGGTGCGATATTGTCACCCCATGAGGAACTTAGAGGCGCTGTGGAAGTGCTACATATGGACGGTTCGGTGGTTAAAGATGATCGTGACCGTTTGGGCGGGATTTTGGACCTTCATGAATTGGAAATATCGGATGTGATGATCCATCGAACCAACATGGAGTCACTTTGTCTGGACGATCCCTCTGAACAGATTATCAAACAAATGCTGGATAGTCCCTATACGCGAATACCGTTGTGGCAAGGTGACAGCGATAACATTGTTGGCGTAATCCATTCAAAGGATGTCTTGCGCGCACTTGCCAACAAAAAGGGTGATGTAAAGTCGCTTGATCTGAAAAAGATTGCATCGAAACCCTGGTTTGTGCCTGAAACCACTACACTAAAGGACCAACTGAATGCGTTTCTGGTGAAAAAAGCTCATTTTGCTCTGGTCGTTGATGAATACGGTGAAGTGGAAGGTCTCGTTACACTTGAAGACATTCTCGAAGAGATCGTTGGTGAAATTGCGGATGAACATGACGAAGAGATTACGGGTGTGGTTCACCAGGCTGACGGGTCATGGATTATCGATGGCAGCGTACCTCTGAGGGATCTTAATCGGGCTATGGATTGGGATTTACCTGATGAAGAGGCAAACACAATTGCTGGATTGGTCATCCACTCCGCCCAGATGATCCCTGAAGAGAAGCAGACATTCACTTTTTACAACAAACGCTTTGTGGTGCTTAAACGCGAGAAAAACAGGATTACCCAGCTTCGGATCCGTAATTTATGATACGTTCGCTGAATTTCGTTTGAAACTCCCACTCTCAATAACCATATTAACTGTGAAAAGGCAGATAATAGGCTTGGGTTGAAAATAACATGAAATTGTGGTACTTTAACTATGCGTAAGCAGGGCGGTACTTGCATACGCTTCTAAGGTTGAACAAAAGAGAGTTTCCGATCGTTTTATGTGATACTCATTTCCAGCATTGCTCAAGCAGGCTGGTAGGGGCATTTTTTGCGTTGGTATTTACCAAAATCCGAATTTGTCTTAGTTGATGCATCTTCCCTTCTCGGGAATGGATACGTTTGATCTTTGGAAACTTGTAATTGGTAGGCGCCGGTTATACCGGAGCGTTAAAAAGGGAGCATCGCCAAAATGGCAACCGCTAAAAAAACAGTACAGCGTCAAGGTTTCAAAACAAATGAATTCATTGTGTATCCAGCACATGGAGTCGGCCAGATTGTTGCTATCGAAGAACAAGAAGTTGCGGGTTATTCACTAGAACTTTTTGTAATCAATTTTGCTCAAGACAAATTGAGCTTAAAAGTTCCTGTTTCCAAAATTGAATCTGCAGGAATGCGTAAGTTGTCTGATGAGCCTCGTATTGAGAAGTCTCTCAAGACAGTTCAAGGCCGTGCTCGTATCAAACGTACAATGTGGAGCCGGCGTGCCCAGGAATATGAAGCAAAGATCAATTCCGGCGATCTGGTTTCAATTGCCGAGGTGGTTCGTGATTTATATCGTTCTGAAACACAACCAGAACAGTCTTATTCTGAGCGCCAACTCTATGAAGCTGCGCTTGACCGGATGGCTCGTGAAATTTCTGCAGTTAGAAAACTATCAACCACAGAAGCTGTGGCAGAGATTGAGAAGAATTTGGCAAAAGGACCTAAACGCGGTGCCAAGCCAGATGATGCTGAGCAAGAAGAAGCTGCATAATAAATTTTCAGAAGAAATTTCGATAGAATTTTTGAAACCCGGGGCACCTTCCCGGGTTTTTTAATGCCCAGCTCTGCGATATTTTGCATCTTAATTTGTACATTGTACTAATTTAGTGTGTACATTGTACGAACTATGGTATATTGCGAACA
>CAWUJF010000053.1:0-11290 GCA_963922405.1 uncultured Hyphomicrobiales bacterium
TAACTGGGGATATTCCAACGCCCAGAGTTTCGTAAGGAATTTGAAGTCCCAGTTCGGGGTCACACCCACCGAGTATCGCAAACAGAACCTACTCGAGAATTGAAGCACCGGGAATTTTGGCGACGGAGCGAACCAAAAAACAGACCGGAACACTACAATTTCAGCAGTTCTTCTTTACTGAGGTTGAAATTGCTTTCTACCCAAGCAGTCTCGAGAGTTTTCAGCTTCTCTCCCATAACAGGGCCCGGTGCGACACCATTATCAATAAGATCCTGCCCCTTCACAGGAAAAACCGGCTTTTCCCAACCTTCAGCATGCTTGACCAGACCTAACATTGCATCAGCACCCGTCTCGTCCTCGCGGTTGAGAAGATGGATCACCTCAAGTCGCATGGAATCAAGTATTCCCTGGTGTGAGCATTGATATAGGAGCTTATCCAATTCTTCCGTCTTCGTATCAGGCTTAGGCGCCGGATTTTCCGCCCAGTCCACCATCCGCTCCATTTCAGCGTTCGAAAATGTCATCCGTTTGCTCATGGCATTCATGGTATCCGCGTCCGGGCGGACCATACCCATAATCCTGAAAAGCGGATCAGCAGGCAGGTCGTTTTCTTGCTCAAAACGCAATAGGCCAGGAATTGCATCCGTACCCCATTTATGAGTTTCAGGGATGACTCCACCAAGAATTCCTGTGGTTCGCATCCAAAGGATCGCACGTCCAGGATCAGGCGCTCTCAGCAACTGCTTCAGCTCGGACCAGACACGCTCCATGGACAATCCACTCAAGAGCATCTTGTTCGCAGCACACGCCTTCAAACCAGCGGCGTCCGGCCTGCCACTTCCATACCAGGCAAAGAACCTGAAAAACCGTAAGATTCTAAGGCTGTCTTCTTTGATGCGCTGCACCGGATCGCCAATAAATCGGACGATTTTTTCTTCCACATCACCTATGCCATCCAAAGGATCAAAAACCTGGCCATCACGGTCACAATACAGAGCGTTAATAGTCAGATCCCGGCGGTTCGCATCAGCAATCCAGTCTGTGCCGAACTTGACCACAGCATGCCTGCCATCCGTCTCCACATCCTCGCGCAATGTGGTCACCTCATAAGTATTGCCGTCGATTACCGCGGTCACAGTCCCATGATCGATGCCTGTGGGTACCGCTTTTTCACCAGCTGCTTCCAGCCTTTCAACCACATCGTCGGGCAAGACAGTCGTGCATACATCCACATCACTCGAACCACTTCCCATAAGCGCATTGCGAACGGCGCCGCCGGCAATCATCGCCTCTCCGCCATCAGCACCGAGAATATCGAAGAGCTTCTGCAAAGCGGCGTCTTTCAGCCATTCGTCTTTGATTGTTGTATTTTCCAACGGCTTCATTCAGCAAATACCCTGTCATATAGAACGCGTATCATTCCGGCGGTTACACCCCAGATATAATGACCTTCAAACGGCATCTCATAATAGTGGCGCTTGCGTCCCTCAAAGACCCGACCGGACACCACATGATTATCGGTGTTCATAAGGAAGTTAAGCGGTACTTCGAACATATAATCAACTTCATCTCGGTTAATTTCAAATTCTGCACCATCCCTCACAAAACCAATGATCGGGGAAATCCGAAATCCGGATCCCGAATGATAAACCGGTAATTTGCCAACCACTTCCACTTCATTGATATCAAGACCGATTTCCTCCCAAGCCTCCCGCAAAGCGGCAGCCTCCGGTGAAGCATCAGTGTCATCAATGCGCCCACCGGGAAACGCAACCTGACCTGAGTGACTGCTCAAATTCTCAGATCGCTTCGTGAGAATCACATGTGCCTCGCCCTGACGCTCGATCATACCGATCAATACGGCAGATTCTTTCTGGGCATTGGCAACGATCCCGTCTTTCATGTCCGGGTTCAGATAATAGTCACCGTCATGCTCATGGGCTTCATATTGCAAACGCAATTGAATGAGCTCCTGGACATCCTTCAAAGTATAAGTCAACGTCATGCGCTAAGGCGTGCCAATTCATCTACGGGCATGATTGGGAAGGTGACACCGTTGCTACGAACGGCAAACATCATTTTACCATCAACTTCCATCTCACCACCCTGGGCAATCAGTTCATACATAACAGGTCTTGAAAGCAATGCCTCCAACCTGCCCCTGACCAGGATATAGGGTTTCACGCCGTCATTTTCTTCAACAGTGACAAATCTCAGCGGATTTTCTGGCCCTGCTTCCACAACATCATCCGTATTGGTTCTAAACGTCAGCACTGGCTCACCATCAACCTCGTGTGCATTCATTTCAACGGCGATAAAATGAGCATCCTCAACGCGAATTCCCACAAGTTCAACCGGTGTCACAAGGTAGGTTTTACCGTCTTTATCTTTGCGCAAAACCGTGGAAAACAGCTTTACCAGGGAATGGCGGTCGATCGGTGTGCCCTTGTAATACCAGGCACCATCGCAACGGATTTCCATATCAATATCACCGCAAAACTCTGGGTTCCATTTCTCCACCGGTGGCAATCCCTTTTCTTTGCCACCAGCCCTGGCAATCAGGGCTTCAAGCCCTTCAAGTCCTTTTGCAAATGGATCCTCATCAAGTTTGGTCATAATCGTTCATTCACCTGATTATCAATTTTCAGTGTCTAATCCAGAATGTGCCTTGAGTTAACACATTCTCCTACTACCATGTAAAAGACATAGTCCTATATGTAAAAGACCCTGTCATAGTAAATTTCATTTGAGCCTATTGCGGAGCCCTGTTTTATGAGCGTAGTTGATAAAAATCTATCGAAATCCCAAGAAAAACAAGTCATTAAGCTGGCTGAAAACGCAGTCAAGGACATCAAGAATATCCGCACTAACGTTGGTGTGGTTATTTTTGGCCAGGAATCAGTTGTGGACAATACATTGGTCACCATCCTTTCTGGCGGTCATGCATTGCTTGTGGGTTTGCCAGGATTGGCTAAAACCAAGCTTGTTGAAACGCTCGGCACAGTCCTCGGCTTGGATGATAGCCGAATCCAGTTTACACCGGATTTGATGCCATCAGACATTTTGGGTTCAGAGATTTTGCACCAGGATGACAAGGGCAAACGGTCTTTCAAGTTCGAAAAGGGCCCGGTTTTTGCCCAATTGCTGATGGCCGATGAGATCAACAGGGCAAGCCCCAGAACTCAGGCTGCTCTGCTTCAGTCGATGCAGGAATATCATGTGACTATCGCTGGTAAACGCTATGATTTGCCGGCTCCTTTCCACGTATAGGCAACCCAGAACCCACTGGAACAGGAAGGCTCTTACCCATTGCCGGAAGCTCAGCTTGACCGCTTCCTGATGCAGGTGGATGTGCATTACCCTGATCTGGACGCAGAACGCAGAATTCTGTTTGAAACCACTGGCACCAGCGAAAAATCAGCTTCCCCGGCGATCGATGCTGCCCGCTTGATCGAGCTTCAGGAACTGGTTCGCCGTATCCCTGTGGGCGAAAGTGTCGTGGACGCTATTCTTGAGCTGGTAAGATCCGCACGACCAGACAGCGGTGCACACGAAATCACCGAATACATTTCATGGGGACCAGGACCTCGTGCCTCGCAGGCGCTCATGTTGACTGTCAGGGCACGGGCATTGCTTGATGGCCGTCTGGCACCTTCCGTTGACGATGTACTTGCACTTGCCGAACCCATTCTTCAACATCGAATGCAGCTTTCATTTGCTGCCAGAGCGGACAACGTTACTATTCGTGATTGTATTTCCACGTTGAAAGGTCGTATCGGCTGATGGCCCCCATTGGAGCCATAGCCAAAAGGGAAACCGGTCGAGATACAATCGAACGGTCTCGTGCCCGTGCGAGTCTCGTACCAGATTTGCTGGTTGAGGCTAAACGCGTGGCTAATTCCGTTTTCTCAGGTTGGCATGGCAGGCGCAAAAGAGGTATTGGCGAGAATTTTTGGCAATTCCGCCCCTATGTACCCGGCGAGAGCATGTCAAAAATTGATTGGCGCCGCTCAGCCCGTGATGAGTCGCATATCTATGTGCAGGACAAAGAGTGGCAGGCTACCCACACCGTTTGGCTTTGGGTGGATGAGTCTCCCTCCATGTTATTCAAATCAGAGCTTGGCACCGTTCCAAAACAATCGCGCGCACTGGTGCTCGCATTCGCCATGGCGGAACTGCTTGCCCGCAGCGGTGAGCGCGTAGGCTGGCTTGGGTTGACCAAACCCATTTTAAGCAGGAACGCAGCGGAAAAGCTGGCGGAAGCACTTATCCTTGCTGAACCACAAACCGAATTCCCCACAGATCCGGACCTTGGTTCGCACAGTGATTTGATCCTGTTCAGCGATTATCTTGATCCTGTAGAAACCAACAATGAAAACCTGCAGGGCCTGTTTAGACGCGGTGCGAAAGGTCATGTGGTTCAGATCATTGATCCGGTTGAAGAGGTCTTCCCCTATTCAGGCAGGGTGGAGTTCCGCGATCCTGAAACCGGTTCAAAGTTCACAGTGGGCAACGCCGAGGGCTTGAAAGGCGCTTACGAACAGGAAATCGCCATGCGAACTTCTGCCATGCGGGAAGCAACAAACAGCCTTGGTTGGAGTTTCACAAGACACCACACGGATCGCCTGGCCTCTGAAGCCCTGCTACATCTTCATACCCATTTAGGCAAAAGGGGATAGCAGGATGTTCGGACTTCCCCTCGCCTTCACTTCCCCCTGGTTGCTACTGGCGCTGGTTTCTTTGCCAGCTATCTGGTGGTTATTGCGCCTGACACCACCCCGCCCTCAGGAGGAAGTGTTTCCACCGACCCGAATTCTAGCCCGACTGCAGGAAAAAGAAGAGACGCCAGCACAAAGTCCCTGGTGGCTAACCTTGCTTAGGCTCCTGATGGCAGCCTTCGTCATTATTGCCATGGCTGGTCCAATTCTGAACCCGGATGAGTCCACCCTTTCCGGTGACGGCCCGGTTATGATTGTGATGGATGACGGTTGGGCATCTGCAACGGAATGGGATAATCGTCGCTCAACCGCACTTTCTATCGTAAACGAAGCACGTGAATCCGGTCGCACTGTTATTCTTGAAAGTACCACTGGCCGCGAAAGTTGGACAGGCCAACCTATTTCAGCGGAGGATGCAGCAGGGTTACTGCAAGCTGCCGAGAGCAGACCACTCGAACCGGACCATGAAGAGACGGGCAAACGTATTGCTGGCACCATAAACAACACCAATCCTGGGCAAGTAAGCTGGTTATCTGATGGACTAACCCGCGAAGGCACCAACTCCCTGGTGAACACACTCAACAACGCAGTCCCCAACAAATCGATCTATCGCGGTGAAACCGAAAACCTGATGGCAATAGAGGCAATCCGCAATGAACCTTCCAGCCTTATTGGGACGGTAATCCGCGCTGATGATTCTGCCGGACGCGATGTCTCAATAATTGCAAGAGACAATAAAGGCCTTGTCTTGGCCCGCACTAATGCAAGTTTTGGATTTGGCAGCAAACGGGCCGAATTTTCGTTTGATCAACCCGTTGAACTTAGAAACCAGATTATCAGGCTAGAAATCGATTCCAGTAAAAACGCTGCTGCCGTTCAATTGCTGGATGAAAACAACCGCCGTCGCCTTGTGGGACTGATTTCAGGTGAAAAATACGATCTCTCCCAGCCGCTTCTTTCCCCGCTTTATTATATTTCCAAGGCTCTCGAACCGTTTTCCGACCTGCGTAGGGCAGATGACGCAAACGCTGCTGTTGCAATTCCTGAATTGATAGAACAGGGCGTTTCAGCAATTGCCCTGGCTGATGTGGGAGTGCTGTTAGAGGAATCTGAGGAAAAATTGGATGAATGGGTCCGCAAAGGCGGATTGTTAGTCCGCTTTGCAGGCCCTCGTCTCGCCGCTTCTCCGACCGGAGACCTTCTGCCGGTAGACATCCGACCGGGCGACAGAAGTCTGGGAGGTGCATTGTCCTGGGAGACACCAAAACCACTTGCCCCATTTGAGCGCAGCAGCCCCTTCTTCGGTATTGAAGCCGCTCGCGATGTTCTTGTTAAAAAGCAGCTTCTGGCTCTGCAGGAAGCAAAACTTGAAGAAAAGACCTGGGCGACACTTGAAGATGGAACTCCGTTGGTCACCGCTGAACAACGTGACGCAGGATGGATTGTGCTCTTCCACGTGGGATCAGATGCAGAATGGTCCAATCTTCCGTTGTCCGGGACATTTGTTGAAATGCTCCGCCGCACAGTTAATTTGTCCAGATCCCAAACCGCAGCCGGCTCGGAAACAGCAGAAATCACACTACCTCCACTGCGCGTGTTAGACGGTGAAGGACAATTTGTTCCACCAGATGTCTCTGTTAAACCCCTTGTAATATCAGCAGAAAATCAACCTGAAATTTCTTCTGAGAATCCTCCCGGTTTTTATGGTACAGAGGATGGGTTTGCTGCTCTCAACTTAATTGAATCGGAATCAGAATTGTTGCCACTGGAATCAGACACAATCGCCAGCGATTTCGAACAACAAAGCTATCTGACCGGCTCACGCTTTGAGTTCAAAATCTGGCTGTTGTTAGCTGCGGCCATACTACTTTAGCTTGATTGCTTGGCGGTTCTTTGGATGTCAGGTTCGCTCAGGGTAAGAAACGCCCTTACGAACTCAACTGCATCCATAGCAGGTGCACTTTTCGCAACATTGGTTCTCATTTCGATTTCTGACAAAGCATTGGCACAGGAAAACGAAGAAATCGACTTTTCTGCCGCCCTTGAAACACGCCTGGCATATGTCATCACAGGGGTGGATGAGGTTGACCGTATCAGCGAAGCTGGCATGCGAGGTCTGACACAGTTTATCGGCAGCCGTACTGCTCTCGAGCCAGGTGATCCGATCGGATTGGATGTGGAGGTAGATGAGCTTTCCTTTTATTCCTTCATTTACTGGCCCATCGACCCACGTGCAGAACCACCCTCTCCGCAGACCATGGCGAGAGTAGACAGGTTCATGAAGGAAGGCGGCAGTATTCTTTTCGATACCCGTGACCAGATTTCCGGAATTCTCGGCGGAACTTCATCCTCACCAGCTGCTCAGGCACTGCAAAGGATGCTGTCTACGTTAGACATCCCACCACTGGAACCGGTCCCCTCAGATCACGTTCTGACTAAATCGTTCTACCTGCTTGATACTTTTCCCGGCAGATATTCTGGTGGTGATTTGTGGGTAGAAGCCACCCAAAGCAATGACCCGACTGAGGGACGGCCAGCTCGTGCCGGTGACGGCGTGTCATCCATACTGATCACAAGCAATGACATGGCTGGCGCTTGGGCTGTGGATAATACATTAAGACCCATGTTGCCTACTGTTCCCCCCGATCCAGCCCAGCGCAATTATGCATTTCGCTCTGGTGTAAACTTGATGATGTATGCCCTCACCGGTAACTACAAGGCAGATCAGGTTCATCTACCAGCTCTTCTAGAGCGTTTGGGCCAATAGGATTGTTGTTCTATGGAAAACTTGAATTTAGCATTCTCTCCGGAATTACCACTTTGGCTCATTGTTTCCCTGAGCGTCCTGATTGCCGCTTTCTGCATTTACGGAATCTACAAACAACTTAGAGGCAGTTTTATACGTGCGATTGCGGGCGCATTGATTTGTCTGTCATTGTTTAACCCGGCCATTCTTCAGGAAGACCGCACACCACTCAAGACCATCATCCCGGTAGTGATCGATGAAACTACAAGCCAGAGGCTGAATACCCGGGAAGCTCAAACGCAAGAAGCAATAGATTCATTGAGAGAACAATTTGCTGACCTTGATAAGTTTGAACTAAGGGAAATCCGGGTTCGTGACCAGATTTCTACCACGAGCGATGTATCTTCTGCGCTCTTTTCAGCTGTAGAATCAGCCATGCAGGATGTTCCGCGTGATCAAATTGGAGGCGCACTCTTCATCACAGATGGCCAGGTACATGACATCCCACAAAATCCGGAACAGTCAGGCATAAATGGCCCTTTGCATGTGTTGTTGACAGGAGAAGAGAATGAACGCGATCGTCGCATCGTACTCAAAAACGCACCTAGATTTGGCGTTGTGGGTGAGAGCCAGGAGATTGTTTATTCAGTTGAACAGACCGGCTTCGCATCAAATTCGCCGGTACAGGTTACCATCAGCATAGATGGTGAAGTGTTTACGGTCGAAACAGTAATACCGGGAGAAGACGCATCTTTCATTTTTGATGTGCCACACGGCGGTAAGAACATCATCGAATTCAAAGCTGAAATTGCCGATGGTGAAATTTCGGAGATCAACAACCAGACCTTTGCCGCGCTTAATGGAATTCGGGAAAACCTTCGCGTATTGCTGATTTCCGGTGAGCCGCACGCCGGTGAGCGAACCTGGCGTAATCTTTTGAAGTCTGACGCGGCTGTCGATCTTGTGCACTTCACAATTCTCCGCCCACCGGAAAAACAGGATGGAACGCCGATAAACCAACTCTCTTTGATAGCGTTTCCAACCCGTGAGTTGTTCGTTCAGAAGATTGATGAATTCGATCTTATTATCTTTGATCGTTATAAGAGGCGCGGTGTGTTGCCCGTGCTCTATTTCGATAACATTGCGAGATACATCCGCGACGGCGGTGCAGTACTCGTAGCTGCGGGGCCAGAATATGCCGATGTATCAAGCATCGCTACCACGCCATTGAACGTAGTTCTTCCGGGTTTGGCCGATGGCAGAGTGACAGAAGAGCCATTTGTCCCACGGATATCTGAAACCGGTGAGAAACATCCCGTGACGCGCGATCTGGATGGCTGGAACCCGGAAAAACCTAAATGGAGCCGCTGGTTCCGTTCGATCGGAGTTGATGCAAACGGTGCAGGTGAAACTGTGATGGTGGATGAAGAAGATCGTCCAATCCTGATGCTTCAGCGTCACAATGAAGGCCGTGTCGCACTGTTCTTGTCTGATCATGTCTGGCTTTGGTCCAGAGGCTTCGAAGGTGGTGGACCGCATGTGCAGCTATTGCGTCGCCTGGCACATTGGTTGATGAAAGAGCCGGAGTTGGAAGAAGAACGGCTTATTGCAAGCTCCAATGGAGAAACCTTGACCTTGGAGCGGCAAACGCTGGGTGAACAGCCAGAAGACGCAATTGTGCAAAGCCCTTCAGGTGAAAACATAACACTATCATTTGAAGAAGATGCGAAGGGCATCTGGAAAGCTGAACTTCCCGTGGAGGAAATCGGCCTTTACCGCGTTGCCAGCGGCGAATTGTCAGCGTTAGCGCAGGTCGGTCCTGCAAATCCTAGAGAACTTGCTGCTGTAATAAGCACCAGTGAATTGTTGCAACCGGTTGTAGATGCCACATCCGGCACCATCAACAGAATTTCAGAATCAGGCATCCCACGGATTGTGGCAATCGGTGAAAATGCAACCACATCAGGCCGTGGTTGGATTGGTCTTGTAAATGCCAATGCAAGCGTCCTGAACGGTGTATTCCGCATTCCACTGTTCACGGGTCTTTTGGGTCTTGCATTGCTGTTGCTGGGCTTTGCTGCAACCTGGTTCCGCGAAGGCCGTTAATCGTCAGATCTTGCGAGCCTCTCCGCTGTAATCAACCTTGCCATCTTCAGTTAATGGGCAGATGAGCAATCTTGCCGGGTCAACAGGGCCTGGCATTTTGATTTTCCCTGGCTGAACAACACTGAACCCGAAACGCTCATAATATGGCAGGTCACCCACAAGGATAATTCCACTATGGCCTGCAGCTCTTGCCGCATTGATAGATGTGGTCATTAATTTAGCTCCCACACCAGTATTCTTACAGGCTTCTATGACCACGAGTGGGCCTAACAGCAATGAAGGTTCAGAGCCAATCATGATCTTGGTCAATCGCACAGCACCGACAAGTTTATCCGCTTTATGTGCAACGAAGGATAATTCAGGTTCGTGGGGCACCCCTTCACGTAGCCGGAAAGCAGTACGCGTGAAACGGCCTGGTCCAAAGGCGTCAGCGGCCAATTGTTCTACGAGATTGAAATCTTGAGGTTTTTCAAGAGAAATAGTTAAAGTGTCGGTTTTCATTTCAGACTTCCAAAGGGAGTTCAAGGAACCGGAAGTCTCGGGTTTCAACTACCGGTATTGCGAGCAAAATCGTGCGTTAAATCGCAGGATTGTTCGTCGTCGCAAAAAGTAGTCTGTGTACATCACTAGTCTCTATGAATTCTGAACACGCATTAGCACAGCCGGATTTGCCCGTCTATCAATAAATTCAAGGAATTCATTACCAATATTCGGATTGCTCCTCACCATCGAAATACTCTCTCAGGCGCCTTGAGGTTGCAGCTGTAGTGCCTTTCGGCAGCGCATCTCGAGCAAAAAAACCGATCTCTGCTATTTCCTTGTTCGATGAGAATTTAACTGCCTCTGTCCAATCCAGAACGCGAAACAACAGAACATGATCCCGTTTGGATGCTGATAGATTTTTGTAAACTCCTAACAGAATAAGGTTTTCTCCGACCTTAAAACCTGTTTCTTCCAGCAATTCCTTTCGGGCAGCTGCTTCTGCTGTTTCACCCCGTTCAACACCACCACCAGGGAGATACCACCCATCCACATAAGTATGACGGACCAGCAGCACCTCACCTTTTTCATTCTCCACAAGCAGCCTAACTCCAAGTGTCATGGAACGCTTCATCAGAAAGTAAAAGTGGAAGGCTGAGCGTATGATGTGTTTGATTGCCATGGCTCTGCTTACCCAGCAAAGTGCCGAAATTCAACCTTGCCTCCCATGAAGGCCAATAGTAATCAGTGACTATGTTTCGATTGGCCCATATTTCAGATGTGCATCTTGCACCCCTGCCCCAACCTGGCATCGGCCAACTGTTTAACAAGCGAATTACCGGATATCTGAATTGGCAACGCCGCAAGCACAATCTGGTCGAGGGAATTCTTGAGCAGCTGATTGAAGACCTTAAGGAAAAAGAGCCGGATCATCTTGCCATTACCGGTGACCTGATCAATCTTTCATTGCCTACCGAGATTGAAAACGCAGCCAAATTTTTGGAGCAAACCGGTGATCCGGATTGGATCACCGCGATCATGGGTAACCATGATGCATATGTGGCAGGGGCCAGAGAAAAGGCGATAGCAGCATGGCAGCCCTATTTAAGTGGTGATGGTTCCACGCTGGAATCCGTACAAGCCTATCCCGTGCTGCGCAAAAGAGGTGATGTCTCGATAATTGCCTGCAACTCCGCAATCACCACACCCCCATTTTTCGCTACGGGCAAAGCAGGTAAAG
>CAWUJF010000054.1:0-11138 GCA_963922405.1 uncultured Hyphomicrobiales bacterium
CCACCACCCTGACGGATTGACTGCAACCATCGAGCGCGATCCGGAAAACTGGCCGTCCCTTTACGAATTTCCTCCCGGAACGGTTCACGAAAATCATCGTAACCATCAAAACCGATCTCGCGGGCCATACGCATGAACGTGTTGGGTTTTACGCCAGCAGCATCAGCAATTTCACGAATTGAGCTGATGCCCACATCCTGCCTGTTCTCGAGCACATAGGCGGCCGCTTTTCGCAACTCCGGAGAGAGCGATTCCAGGTTCTTGGTCAACTCCTCCAGAACAGCTGTTGGCTCCGGAATTTCTCTATTTGGTACATTTATTTCATTCATGGTTGACTATGGTACATTTGTTTGATTATTTTGCCAAGACCGAACATCAAAAAAAATTGGCGTTGCAAAATGACTGATTCTACAAATTCGAATTTTCCTACTCATGCCCGTGTTGTTATCGTAGGCGGTGGCGTAATGGGTTGTGGACTTGCCTATCATCTTGCTCATGAAGGATGGGGCAAGGATGTTGTTCTTCTTGAGAAAGCAGAACTGACTTCCGGTTCCACCTGGCATGCTGCTGGACAGATTACCCATTCCACATCCAGCTTCGGATTGGGCAAATGTGTTGACTACAATATCGGCCTTTATGCCGGTGGTCTTGAAGAAGAAACAGGGCAGTCAGTGACCTGGCATGGCTGCGGTTCGTTCAGGCTGGCTTACACAGAAGATGAGATGGACTGGCTGAGGCATACGCTTTCAGTAGCGCGTTCCCTGGGTTTCAACATCGAACTTGTGTCGCCGGATAGAATTCGTGAAATGCACCCGTTCTACAATCTGGACGGCGTGCTTGGCGCACTGCATACACCCGATGATGGTCATGTGGACCCGTCAGGTGTGACCCAGGCCATGGCAATCGGTGCCAGAAAGCTTGGCGCGAAAATTATCCGTCGTTGCCGGGCAACGGACATTAAGCAGAAACCATCTGGTGAATGGGAAGTCTTTACTGAACAGGGTAACATCACGTGTGAGCATGTGGTCAATGCGGGCGGTACCTATGCGCGCCAAATGGGGGAGTGGTCCGGCCTGATCCTGCCCATGACATCCATGACGCACCATTATTTTGTTACGGATACGGTTCCGGAGTTTAAGGACCTGGACTATGAACTACCGGTAATCCGCGATGACAAGCTGGTCTCCGGCTATATCCGTATGGAACAGAAATCCGGCTTGATTGGTATTTATGAAAAGCAAAACCCGAACTCGGTGTGGGAAGATCATTGCCCATGGGAAGCAGAAAACGAGCTTTTCGAGGCAGACTATGATCGCATCATGCCATGGCTTGAAAACTCCATGGACCGGATGCCGATTTTCGCTGAACTGGGAATTAAGCGTGAAGTTCATGGAGCAATTTCTCACCCGCCGGATGGAAATCCCATGGTTGGTCCAGCAGGCGGCGTTAAAAACTATTGGTGCTGTTGCGGAACACAGATCGGTATCGGCTGGGGTCCAGGCCTAACACGTGAGCTTGCAAAATGGATCGTTCATGGCGCAGCAGACATATCCATGCGTGAATTTGATCCCCGCCGCTTTGGCGACTACGCCGAAAAAGACTGGCAAGTTATGAAAGCCAAGGAAGATTATTGCCTGCGCCACGAAATCCCGTTTCCGCATTTCAACCGTCTTGAAGGTAGACCGGTTAAACCATCCCCGCTTTATGAAAAACTGAAGCAGAAGGGTGCTGTGTATGAAGAGGTTTTCGGTCATGAAAGACCACGCTGGTTTGCGCTCAATGGAATGGCACAGGAAGACCAGTATTCTTTCAAGAGAAATGGTGTTCATGATGTTGTGGGATCTGAATGTGAAGCGGTCAGAAAGGCCGTTGGCATCATGGATATTTCAGCTTTCACCAAGGTTGAAGTAAGCGGTCCCGATGCAGAACTGTTCCTTGATAGGCTGGTGGCAAATCGTCTGCCGCAAAAAGTGGGTGGCATCTGCCTGACGCATTTCCTGAGTAGACGCGGTCGCATTGAAATCGAAACGACCATTGTTCGCTTGGCAGAAGATCGTTTCTACCTGGTATGTGCTGCATTCTTCGAAAACCGCCTGCTGGATCATCTCAATCAGCACAGGGAAGCGGAAAATGTTGAAATCATTAAATTATCTGATGATTGGGCAGCGCTAACGATCAATGGCCCAAGCTCGCGTCATGTGCTTTCGGCTTGCACTGATGCTGCACTCGACAATGCAAATTTCCGCTGGATGAGCGCTCAGGAAATTGAAATTGCCGGGCATAAGGTCTGGGCATTCAGAATGTCTTATGCGGGTGAACTGGGTTGGGAGCTGCATATGCCAAGGGATAGTGCAGTAGCAGTCTACGATGCCTTGTGGGCAGCCGGTGAAGCCCACGGAATCGCGGACTACGGTTCATTCGCCATGAATGTCATGCGCATGGAAAAAGGCTTCAAGGGTGCAGGTGAGCTTACAAATGAGGTCACGTTGCCTGAAGCGGATGTGATGCGTTTTGTGAAGATTGATAAAGGCGATTTCCTCGGGAAGGAAGCAACAGAAACAAGCCTGCAGTCAAACAGATTGCCGTGGATTTGTACTTACCTTCAGATTGAGCCGGATGGTGTGGAAGACGGACATGGCGGCGAAGCTGTCCTGAAAGACGGAAAAGTGGTCGGTACGACTTCATCAGTCGCCTATGGTCATTCCGTTGGAAAGGTTCTTGCGTTTGCATATCTCAAACCGGAAGCCGCTGAAACAGACACCGATCTGGAAGTCGTTATTATGGGTAAGGAAAGGAAGGCCAAAGTGTTGGGCGAACCAGCCTATGATCCTGCCAGTGAATTACCCCGAACCGACGCATAGGAGAAAACATGCAAGAAATCCCGTCAACCATGCGTGCGATTGTGCTCACCGGCCACGGTGGCCTGGATAAACTTGAGTATCATGAAGACTGGCCTACACCGACACCCGCTGCAAACGAGGTGTTGGTAAAGGTCCATGCATGTGGTTTGAACAATACGGATGTGAACACACGCTCAGGTTGGTACTCAAAGGCAGTCACTGAAGCAACCACTGGCGGTGGTTATGATGAAGTGCATGAAGAAGACCCCACTTGGGGTTCTGCACCACTGGTTTTCCCGCGAATACAGGGAGCTGATATGGTGGGAACTGTCGTTGCTGTGGGTGAGGGTGCAGATGAAACCCTGATCGGTAAGCGTGTCATGAACGATGGTTGGATCCGGGATTGGGATAATCCAGAAAGTTATTACAACACCGGTTATTTTGGTTCTGAGCGCGATGGCGGCTACGCTGAATATACGACCGTTCATCAAAAACAGATTTTGCCGGTCAACTCAGACTTGTCTGATGCAGAACTGGCAACGTTTTCATGTTCATACACAACAGCTGAGAACCTGCTCAATCGTGTGAATTGCCAGGCGGGTGACAGTGTTCTCATTACTGGTGCCTCTGGTGGTGTAGGCTCAGCACTTATTCAGCTCGCTAACCGGCGCGGTGCCAAAACCATTGCCATGGCAAGCGAAGCCAAGCACGCGGAAGTGGCTAAGCTAAATCCTTCTGCGATCCTGCCGCGTGCGCGTGACGAGTTGGGTGCTGCGCTAAAGGAAGCTACCGGTTCCGATACGGTTACGGTCGTTGCAGATATTGTTGGCGGACCATACTTTCCGGAACTGATCGAAGTCATGGCTCGCGGCGGAAGGTATGGTACATCTGGCGCGATTGCAGGTCCAATTGTGGATCTGGACATGCGCACACTTTATTTGCGTGACCTTACTTTCCACGGCTGCACAATTACCAGTCTGAATGTCTTTCCGGATCTGGTGAGTTACATTGAAAACAACGAGATCAAACCCATGCTCGCGGCAACATATCCGTTAAAGGATTTCCATGAGGCCCAGCAGGCATTCATCGACAAAAAACACACCGGGAACATCGTGGTGACGCTATGATCGCAAGGGAGTTGTTTGAAAATGCACTGGTCGAGGTGAAAGCATTTTATGATGCCAACCCCGAAATGGTGAATTTTCATCCATTCCCGCAAAGCGATGAATTGGAGTGGAGAGATGTGGAACCACATTACATCGCACCGGCTACTCTTTTTGCTGAAGATAGCACATTAAACTCAAAGGAGTTCTCTTCGGTCAGAGACGCACTGATCGCAGTGAAGGACCACGCCCAATGGCGGGAGACCTATAAGGACACTGACATCGGTGATGATTTCATGTCCCGTTTTGGATGCTATGAACTATTTGGCTGGGACGGGCATTTTTTCTGTCAGGCCACGCGCGGTTTCATCGTCTATTCTCCACCTGAACTTTATTATCCGTGGCATCACCATCCGGCGGAAGAAATGTATTGCATTCTGGCCGGAGAGGCTGAGTTTGCCACAGAAGGCAATCAGCCAAAGATGTTAAAACCCGGTGACACTGTTTTTCATGCGGAAAATCAGCCACACAACATGGAAACGAAGGAAAACGGTGTCCTGGCCTGGGTGCAGTGGCGGGGTGAAATGAGCGTCGCTCCTGTTCTTACTGACAGGTTGAACAAATGAAGATCACAGGCATTTCCATATATAAAACTCATCTGCCTTATGTGGGCGGTAGCTACGGTTGGGGCGCAGGCAATGCAATCGATGTGGCCACGGCTTCAGTGGTCGTAATCGATACAGATGCCGGCATTTCAGGTTGCGGTGAATTCACGCCATGCGGCGAAAATTACATGGTTGCCCATTCAGAGGGCGTTGAAGCATTGGCGCGCCTGGTGGCTAATGAATTGATCGGTGAAGACCCCAGACAGGTTTCACGCATTGAGCGTAAAATGGATCATCTGGTGCAGGGGCATGGCTACGCAAAGGCGCCATTTGATGCTGCCTGTTGGGACATATTGGGTAAAGCCACAGATCAACCAGTCTGGATGTTGTTGGGCGGTAAACTGACGGATGGTGCTCCCATGTACCGGGTTGCGCCGCAGAATGAATTGGCTGAAACAAAGCGGGAAATGGAAGCTTACCGAGCTGATGGCTATCGCCAATTCCAGATCAAAGTCGGTGCAGACTGGACAACCGACATCGATAGAATTCAGCAAACAGTTCCGCTGCTACTGCCGGGCGAAAAAGCGATGGCCGATGCAAATCAGGGTTGGCGCGTTGATAATGCAATTAGAGTGGCGCAGGCGACTAAAGATCTTGATTACATCATGGAACAGCCCTGTAAGACTTATGAGGAATGCCAGCAAGTTCGCAGACACGTATCACAACCCATGAAATTGGATGAATGCGTCACCGATATGCGTGCTGCCCAGCGGATCGTGGCAGACAGAGGTGCAGAAATTTGTTGCCTCAAGATTTCAAACCTGGGTGGCCTTTCCAAGGCAAGACGCGTCAGGGATTTTCTGGTTGAAAATCGTATTCCGGTCGTCAGTGAGGACACATGGGGTGGGGAGATTACCACTTCCGTTGTTGCTCATTTCGCAGCCTCCACGCCGGAAGAGTATCTGATTAATTCCACTGACCTTCATAATTACAATACTCGTTCCACCGGAGTTGGGGGACCAACTGTTAAGGACGGCAAACTCTATGCAACTGATGCGCCGGGCCTGGGTGTAGAGCCTGATTTTAGAAGTCTGGGTGAAGCCGTCGCGGTTTACGGAGAAACTTCATGAAGATTGCCCGGATTGAGGTTTATCAGGTCGATCTTCCATATGCGGGTGGAACCTACACGCTCTCGGGTGGGCGCGAGTACACTCAGTTCGATGCAACCATCGTGCGCGTTGTCACAGACACCGGTCTTGAAGGGTGGGGCGAATCCACACCGTTTGGCTCCACCTACATTGCGGCCCATGCAACAGGTGTCCGGGCTGGCCTTGAAGAACTGGCACCGGTTGTCATTGGTCAGGATCCACGTCTGTTTGATAGAATAAACGATGCCATGGATGAGGCCCTGGTTGGGCATAACCATGCCAAGACACCCATCGATGTGGCGTGCTGGGACATCGCTGGTAAAGCCTTTGATCTTCCAGTTTGCGACCTGCTCGGGGGCAGGGTTCCCAAACCAGTTCCAATGATCTCCTCTATCCCGACCGATGACCCTGAAAACATGAGACAACGTGTGTCTGAGTTTCGAAAGCGCGGTTTTCTTGGCCATTCGCTCAAAGTGGGAGCAAGTGAGGCTGAAGGCGGTCCGGCGCTGGATGCAGCGCGCATAGAAGCTTGTCTGTCGGATCGACAGAATGGTGAATGGTTTCTCGTGGATGCGAATGGCGGACTAACCCCCGAATATGCTCTGCGGATGTTGCAGTTGTTGCCAGCCGGTATGGATTTTGTCTTCGAAGCACCCTGTGCCAGTTGGAGAGAAACACTTTCACTACGAAAGAGATGCCGTGTTCCAATCCTGCTTGATGAGCTGATCTTGACTGAAGAGGATCTCATGCATGCCATTCATTCTGACGCATGTGATGGTGTTGGACTGAAAATCTCAAAGCAAGGCGGTCTTACAAAATCCAGAAGACAGCGGGATATCGCGTCAGCAGCAGGCCTGGTCACCAGCATACAGGAAACAACCGGATCAGATATTGCCTTTGCAGCCGTTTTGCACATGGCACAATCCACTCAAACCAAAAAACTGAGATCTGCCCTCGACACACGTTCCATGGTCTCCATAACTACTGCGGAAATTGATGCACCAGTTAAAGCAGGCGGATGTATCTCACCGGATGCGCCTGGATTGGGAGTAATTCCGGATCTATCAGTCCTGGGTGATCCAGTCGCAGTGTACGGGGGCTGAGATGAAAATATCCAAAATCTCTGTCTACCAATTGGATTTACCGCTCACTAAACCATATTGGCTTTCTGGTGGTCGGCTGAAATTTGAAAAACTGGATTCAACTTTCGTTCGCATCGATACAGATGAAGGTTTGTATGGATGGGGTGAAGGTTGTCCGTGGGGGAACACTTACCTGCCTGCGCACGGCCCCGGTATCCGTGCTGGTATCGAAACACTGGCTCCAAGTTTACTTGGGCAGGATCCCAGAAGTTTGCTTCATATGAACAGGGTTATGGACATAAATCTTCCAGGCCATCCGTATGTGAAATCACCAATCGATATGGCTTGTTGGGATATTCTGGGTAAGGTTTCAGGAATGCCGCTTTGGCAATTAATGGGTGGCGCATCCGCTGATCCCGTCCTGGTTAATTCATCAATTTCCACCGGTACACCGGAGGAAATGATCGACCTCATTAGAGAAGCAAGCGCAAAGGGATACAAGGTTCATTCAGCCAAAGTGGGTGGCGATGATCCCCAGTTGGATATCCATCGGATCGAGGGCATCTCAAAAGCTATGTTGCCCGGTGAAAAGGTGACCTTTGACGTGAATCGCGCCTGGACACCCGGTGTGGCGGTTCAGGTGCTGAACTCCGTTTCTTCCAATGACTGGGTTGAACAACCCTGTGAGACATTGGAACAGTGTGATCACGTTGCCAAACGCGTTTCAAACCCGATCATGCTGGATGAATGCATGCACACATTTGATGACCACCTGGAAGCGTGGCGTCTGAAAGCCTGCGAAGGGGTCAAGGTAAAGCCCAATCGGGTGGGTGGCCTCACGAAAGCCATGCAAATCAGGGATTTTGGCGTATCGATCGGTTGGCAGATGCATATTGAGGATCTTGGCGGTTCAGCCCTGGCTGATACCGCAGCGATCCATCTGGCAAGTTCCACACCCGAAGCAAATCGGTTGGCGGGCTGGTTATGTCACTATCATTTAAGCGTGGACCCTGTTCCAGGAATGGGTGCCAGAAATGAAAATGGATTTGCCACACCACCCAGTGTACCGGGCCTCGGTGTTGAACCAGTCTTGGATTTAATCGGGTCACCGGTAGCAGTTTATAGCTAGAGAGCGTAATTATGGAAAACTTTGAACAGCTAAGTAATGAATTTCCAACCCATGATCCTGAGTGGGTTCAGGACATGCATGCCAACCACTATATCCAGAGTTGGTCAAAACAGGGCAACCGGCCGAAGGTCATCACGGGTGGTGAAGGCAGCTGGTTCTGGGATAACGAAGGCAAGCGTTATCTGGATTTTCAATCGCAGCTAGTGAACTTGAACCTGGGTCACCAGCACCCGAAAATCGTCGAAGCCATCAAAAAACAGGCTGAACGGCTCTGCTATATCGGCCCGGCCATGGGTTCGGATGTGAGATCAGAACTGGCAGCATTGATGGCGGAAATTGCACCGGGTGATCTGAACGCCACGTTCTTTACTTCAGGCGGAGCAGCTGCCAACGAAACTGCAATACGGCTGGCACGTCATTACACCGGACGCAACAAGATCATCGCTCGATACAGATCCTACCATGGAGCTACAGGTGGCGCGCTAAGCCTCACCGGTGATCCGCGTCACCACCTTACTCACGGTGACATGCCGGGTGTTGTTCGTATGCTTGATCCATACAGCTATCGCACACCGACTGGTCATGATGATCCAAAGAACTGTCCTGTGTGTCAGGGTGGACCGCACCTCGAAGACATTCTCGCTTTTGAAAATCCCCATACGATTGCCGCTGTGATCATCGAGAGTGTGGTGGGTACGAATGGTATTCTTGTGCCACCCGATGGGTACCTTCAATCTATCAAGGCGACCTGTGAAAAATACGGAATACTGTTGATCCTCGACGAGGTTATGGCAGGCTTTGGCCGTACCGGAAAATGGTTTGCCTGCGAGCATTGGGACGTGACACCGGACATCCTGACTGGTGCGAAAGGAATTAACTCAGGCTATGTGCCATTGGGAACCATGAGTGTAAACCAACCTATCGCCGATTGGTTGAAGGATAATGTGTTCCCAAGCGGCCTGACCTATGCAGGCCATCCTTTGGCTTGCGCATCTGGTGTTGCTGCAATCCGTGCAATGATGGAAGAAAATACGCTCAATCAGGCCAGTGAGAACGGTGAGTATATGCGTTCCAAATTGCAGGAACTTGCGCAGAAGCATCCGTCGATTGGAGACATCAGAGGGCTGGGCATGTTAAATGGCATTGAACTGGTAAAGAACCGTGAGACAAAAGAACCGCTGGTACCTTTTGCAGCCAAAGGGGATGATGCGAAACCTATGGCTGAAATGATGAAATTCGCCATGGACCATGGCCTGTATTTATCGTTCTTTTCTAATGTTATCCGCCTGACTCCACCTCTCAATATCACCAAACAAGACATTGATATTGGGTTGGAAATTCTGGATCGTACCCTTGAAATAGCAGATCGCGAAACGCATTAGGCAAGTACAATGAAAGTCACAAGCATCACCCTATGGAAAGTACCGCTCACAAGTCATGAAACTTATTATATGGCGGATGGCAAGACCTGTGACACGGTTGATTCTATGGTTGTCCGTCTGGGTACAGATCAGGGTTCTGATGGCTGGGGAGAGGTTTGTCCGATACCGCATTATCTGCCGGCTTATGCAGATGGGGTTGCGCCTGCAATCAATGAAATGGCACCGGTCATTCTAGGTGCAGATCCTGTGGGACCCGAAGCGGTCATGTCTCAACTGGATAATCATCTTCAAGGACATTTTTACGCGAAATCTGTGATTGATACCGCGCTTTGGGATTTGACAGGAAAGGCGACCGGATTGCCGCTTTATGCTTTGCTGGGCGGTAGGCAGAATGAGTCCTTGCCTCTCTATCATTCGATCACCTGTGTAGAGCCGGATGAAATGGTACGCATCGGACTTCGCGCAAAGCAACAGGGTATGAAACAGTTTCAAGTCAAGCTGGGCGCTGACGGAGACTGGGAAAAAGATGTGGCACGTCTGCGCAAGGTGCGTGAAGCGGTTGGGGATGGCCCACTGGTTTACGGCGACTGGAATTGCGGATCCACACAGCTCGACGCGACAAGGGTTGCTCGTGCGGTTTCTGATCTGGACATCATGTTAGAGCAACCCTGCGCAACACTTGAACAATGCGCCAGTGTGAAAAACGCATCTGGCCTACCAATGAAGATTGACGAGAACGCTTTCGACACGACGTCCCTTTTGCGAGCAAACGAGCTTGGATGTCTTGATGCCGTTGCGTTGAAGCTTTCGAAGTTTGGTGGATTGAGTGCCATGCGCAGAGCACGCGACCTCTGCCTTCATCTGGGTGCAAAAATGTGCATCGAGGACACCTGGGGATCTGATATCACCACATCTACAGCTATTCATCTTGGAGCTGCCACTCCGCCCGCGGCGGTTTTAAATGTGTGTGATCTTTCCGGTTACGTTTATCCGCGTCTGGATGAAACCGGACCTACGCGAGAAGATGGACGCATCAAGCCATCTGAAAAACCCGGCCATGGGATCACGCCTGATCCGGAATTGCTCGGTGAGCCCATTCTCGAATTGGGCTAAATCTGTTTCTAGTACATTTCCCGGTGGTATCCAATCCGGTCGGTGTGTTAAGCAACAGACCGGAGAAAGTTTAATCTGAGGAAATTTTAAATGAGCAAACCGGTTGTTGCCGTATTGGGCATTGGTTTGATGGGCGGCCCAATGGCGCTCAATCTATTGAAAGCAGGCTTTGAGGTTCATGCCTGGAACCGGACAAGGGCAAAAGCTGATCCTTTGGCAGCTGACGGCGCCATGGTTCATGACCATGCTACTGATGCGGTGGTAAAAGCTGATTTTGTAATCACAATGCTCAGCGATGGTCCTGCTGTTTACGAGATTCTTTTCAACAAAGGTGTTGCTTCCGCAATGAAGCCGGGGGCTGCCGTGTTGGATATGAGTTCCACAAAGCCAGCCGAGGCAAAGGAACATGCCAAAAAACTGTCTGACATGGGGCTTGGACATCTGGATGCACCGGTATCCGGTGGAACGCGGGGTGCGCAAGAGGCCACTCTTGCTATCATGGCTGGTGGCGATGATGCCGTATTCGGAGAAGCAGAAGAAGTATTCAAGGCTATGGGACGCCCGGTCCGAGTGGGGCCCGATGGTGCGGGCCAGTTATCAAAGCTTGCAAATCAGGCGATTGTTGCCGTGACGATTGGTGTGGTTTCAGAAGCGATGTTGCTTGCGGAGGCGGGCGGTGCTGATCCCGCCGCAAGTCGCGAGGCATTGAAAGGTGGTTTCGCAGATTCAATCATAC
>CAWUJF010000055.1:0-11097 GCA_963922405.1 uncultured Hyphomicrobiales bacterium
TGTCATTGATGGATTTAAAATTGTCGATATCACCAATTATCAGGGTAACCGGAACACCATGATCAGAAGCCTTTGAGATTTGTCGGATAGCTGCTTCTTCAAAGCCGCGCCTATTAAGTACATTCGACAATACATCAGTGTCTGACTTGCGTTTGTATTCGGCTATGATGTCCATACCAAGCCCCACAAAAAGTACAACCGCTAGGGCCAGGGATATAATCGCGACTGAAAGATTGAGATAGGCAAGGAACTCTGACTGCCAGTAGGTCTCGAATACAAACTCACTAGCACCATCCATCACATGTAGAATAGTTATGGTTTGAATGACTAATTGACATGCTGAAATGCCTAACAACCAGGCAAGTGCGTGGTCTATAAGCTTCATCTTTTGGCGCCGGATTATAGGAATACACATCAACAGCATGGCCGCGCAGGACGCGGAAATCAGATAAGACCGGATTGTAAGGCTTTCATACCCGAACCAGAACCAGGTATTTGCTAAGGCAGACCCCACAAACAAAGTGCTCAACGCTACCGAAGGGACCTTCTGCTCATAACGGTAAGCTGCTGCAATCACAAAGAAAAATGTAATCAGCAGATAAAACACATCACCAAATGCCCTGGCGATAAGAATAGCTGTTTCTTCTTCTCTTGGAAGCGCCACTTCGAATGTGAATGCAACTGCACCACTGATATATGACAACGCCAAAAAGCCTGCCGATTTCAGGTTTCGATACTGAATCCATATACAAAAGAAACCTGCAGCGAATACCGCAAAGATAATTGGTGTGAAAAGCTGATTAACAAGTTCAGCTGTCATAGGGGCCTATTCCTTGCCAGACCGATTCATTTCGGACGGAATTGAAGTCCTTAGTAAATTTAAAGTGTAAGGATTTAGTTACTTTTGTAATTAACCTGTTAGTGATTTTTCTGAAATCACTTTAAGTTGGCCGTCCCGAAAGTATCGAAGCAGTAGGTGAAACATTTTCGCGATCACCAGTGGCACGATCCACTGCATCGCATTGTCGATGAAGAAATCGAGCAGAAGCCAATGGGCGAATGCTCCCACTGCTACTATATAAGATACCCGCTGTATCCGCTTCCAGTTTTTTCCGAGTTTGCTGACCATATAAGAGTTTGATGTGGCTGCGCCAATCAACATACCAATCATGGCAATCCATCCGGTACCAAAATTCCATTGAAGTGCCTCAAGCCAGATCAGGTGCCAATCCCAGCTGAGATACCGGAGATACAGTAGTGTGTGAATGGCTGCATAAGCGAAAGCTGCCAATCCGAAATACCGCCGGCTTTTTAAGAGCCATAAGCTCAGTTTGTTGAATTTGGTTATTCTCTTCAGCAACAGTGTTAAAGGGGTGATGCAGAGGGTCAGGACCAGCAACTGAATAGACAATATTCCGGAGTTTTCCATCATTTCTGGATAATAACGATCAGGCCAAACGAACTCATAGATATATTCCCACGCAGGGATTGCGAGCAAAAACCAAAGAAAATACTTGGATTTCAAAACTCGCAATGGATAGTCAGCCATGTCACTGAGCTACCTGTATTTGGCCCACATGAAGTCCATTCCAGTTCTTCAGCGTCGGGTTCGAAAGTGGTTTGAATGCCTGGCTTTCGCTATCATTGAGCTCGATCAGTTGTTCAATCAAGAACGCAGTCGCCACCTCCACTGCTCTGAAACTTCCATCCCGGGCCTTCATCGCAATACCAAGTCCATTTTCTGGAAGTGACACCGTATAGACACCCTCTGCGCCCACTTTGACAAATACCCTGCCCTTTGCAGCATTCATTATCCGGGTACAGGCCCGGAAATCTCCTGCGACCATCTCAGGGCAATGCATGCAGGCGTCACGGAGCCTCAGCATAGCTTTGGATCGACTTGAGGAAGGGTCCTCTCCAACACTAAATTTTGCGTAGGCGATTGCGAGATTCTTTAATGGAATCATATAAGTAGGGATTGAGCAACCATCTATCGCAAAGTTGTCACCGCCATGGGGTGAACCCGTTACTTCCTGCAGCGTGCTGGCAATTTCCTGCTGCACCGGATGCTCATAATCAATGTAATTTTTGAGATTGATACCGTTATGACGGGCGAATGCCAGAAATCCTGCATGCTTGCCTGAACAGTTATTATGTATGGCTGATATCTTTGTGCCTTCCTCAATCAGCTCGGCGTGATGTTGAGGAAATTGCGGCGGTTGAGCACCGCACTCGAGACATACAGGTTCAACGCCAGATCTATTGAGCATGTCGAGCGCAGTTTCCACATGCATGGATTGAGCGTTATGGGATGAACACGCCAGCGCCAGATGCTTATCCTCAAAACCAAAGGCGTCGGCGGCTCCAGACTCAACCAACGGTAAGGCCTGCAGGGATTTAATCGCGGAACGTGGAAAAATTTCCAATTCTTCGTTGCCAAATGTTGTCACAACATTGCCGGAGGCATCTGCAATTATGCAGTCAACGGCATGTCTGCTCTCGACGAAGTTACCACGAGAAACCTCAGCGACCAGCGCGGGTTTATTTTTCATTATTTGTATTCCTGTTTGGTACCGGATCGAAGCCGCTTGTACCCCAAGGATTACATTTTGCAACACGCAAGAACGTGAACCAGCCGCCCCTCAGCAATCCGTATCTGGCAATTGCCTCATATCCGTACTCGGAACAGGTGGGTTGGTGCCTGCAAGAATTACCAAGATAGCTTGACAGTGTGAGTTGGTAAAAACGGATCAATCCGAGCCCGATAACACGCCCAGGTGTTTTTGGCCAGTGACCCTGCCAGTTTCTGCTATGCGCTTTTTTTGAATTACTTGAAGGTGTTACCCGCAAAAGATCAGAATCTGATTCCGCTTTGCATTTGCACATAAATTCTATTCCGCAGCTTGTTTTGCGGCAGCAATCTGGTCAAGACAATCCACAACCGCATCAAAAGTCAGCAGTGTTGAGGCATGTCTGGCTTTGTAATCTTTCACAGGCTCAAGAAATTTGAAGTCCTCAAACTTGCCGCTTGGTGCTTCACCATTTTCTTTGAGCATTGCGTACATGTCCTCCCGCAGCTGGCGAAGTTCTTCACCTGTTGATCCTACGATCACGGTCGCCATGATCGAAGATGCAGCCTGCCCTAAAGCGCATGCTTTCACTTTGTGTGAAAATTCTGAAACGCTATCTTCTTCCATTTTCAACCATACATCTACGGTTGAGCCACATAGTTTTGAATGCGCTCTTGCCTTTGCATCAAAAGTCTCCAGTTCGCCAACGCGCTCTATATTTCCCGCATATTCGAGAATTTTCGCATTATAGACAGAATCCAGCATTATACCGTTCACCTTGAGTTCAGAATAAAATGGTTATATCCATTTAGTATGAGGGTAATATAAGTTGTACATCACATTTCGTCGACAAAGATATCAAAAATTTGATGACGAAGGGATTGAGAAGGCTGAATATTCCTCTATATCAGAATTGTCAGGTCACCGTGCAGGATGGAGAGATGTTCTTCTGAAAGCCCCGGAACCCGGCCAAGGCCACCATTCTTTGCATCCGGAGGCAAGGTTGAAGGCTGCGACTGGTCCGAACAGATCGAATGACGCGGAGTTTAACAATTGCCGATGCAGGAGTTAGGAATGGATGCAATCCTAGAGAGTCTGAAAAAGATTGAATCACGCAAAATTTTGGACAAAAAAGACCGCCCCTCAAGAGAGGAAGCGGAAGACGCCGTACGTGTATTGCTCAAATGGATGGGTGAAGATGTGGACCGCGAAGGTCTGTTAGATACTCCAAAACGGGTTGCAAAAGCCTATCTGGAGCTGTTTGGCGGATATGACATGGACGCAGACGAAGTTCTGGGACGCACATTTGAAGAAGTGGGCGGCTATGATGATATGGTTCTGGTCCGCGATATCCCATTCCATTCACACTGCGAACACCATATGGTTCCGATCATCGGCAAAGCGCATGTAGCATACCTGCCAGATGGTTGTGTATTGGGTCTTTCAAAGATTGCCCGTACAGTTGATATTTTTGCCAGACGCCTGCAGACACAAGAAAACCTTACTGCTCAGGTTGCTCACACTATCGATGATGCGCTTCAGCCTCGTGGTGTAGCTGTCATGATTGAAGCTGAACATATGTGTATGGCAATGCGGGGCATCAAAAAGCAAGGTTCAACAACCATGACTACTGCTTACACCGGTGCCTTCCATGACAATCCAGCTGAGCAACAGAATTTCTTCGCCATGTTGCGAATGGGCAAGGAATGATCCATAAGTTACCGAAAAATCGGTAACTTAAAATGTCAGATACATTTCCCAAGATTGAAGACAAAGAAACACTTGAAACTGGGAGCGTTCTTGCTCCCCGTTTTAACGCTGATGGTCTTATAACCGCTGTCGTACAAGACCATGTCAGTGGTGAAATCCTGATGCTTGCACATATGAATGCGCTTGCGCTCAACAAAACGCTGGAAACCGGAAAATCACATTTCTGGAGCCGCTCAAGACAACAACTGTGGTTGAAGGGTGAAACTTCTGGCAATTTGCAACAAGTCCGGGAAATCTATATTGATTGCGACCAGGATGCAGTAATTCTAAAGGTTGACGTATCTGGAAACCCGAGTTGTCATACCGGTGCAACATCGTGCTTTTATCGGAAAATTGACTTCCAGGATGACACTCCGAAATTAACCCGTACTGAAACGATCTGAGCGGCATGGTCGCTTTTGCGCTTGCCTGTTTCCTGTTGATTGTGACGCCTGGCCCTGGTGTGCTCAGTGTCGCTGGTGCCGGTTCAGGTTTCGGGTTCAAAAAAGGCCGCGACTACCTTTGGGGATTATGCATCGGGAATTTTCTGGTCGGAGTTTTGGTGGCAACAGGCGTTGCAGCGGCAGTGTTTTCAGTTCCGTATCTGAGAGAACTCCTTATGGTTCTCTCACTCAGTTACATGCTTTATCTGGCCTTTAAAGTGGCATTTGCGGGAAGCAAAATCGGGTTCATAAACTCAGAGGAAGCGCCGTTACTTAAAGACGGCATAATGCTGCAGTTGATCAATCCCAAGGCTTATGTGGCAAATACTGTCCTTTTTTCCGGGTTTGATCTGATGCTGAACAGTCTTTTTCATGAGGTATTAATCAAATTCATCATTTGGAATGCTGTTTGGATCCCCATGCATTTTGCATGGCTGTTTGCTGGCGTCACTTTAAAGAGGCTCAACCTGTCTTCAAAAATTCAGCGGGGAATCAACATGTTCATGGCTGTTTCAATGGTTTTGCTCATGTTCCTGAGCCTTTTTTCTTCGCCCATCGAACTGTGATATTCTGCACACTTGCGAACGACTTTAACGAATGTGAGTGTTATTTTACCTATTTTTTTTCGATCTTTGTGTAGAAAGAAACGAAATAATTACGCATTTGGCATATTATAAGTTTTGCCAACAAAGGAAGTGAGGTTGTAGGCAAATGTCCGCAGAGAACAACATCGTCGATTTTCCTCCCGTGCAGTCGGACGAACAAACACCAATTGTGAACAGTAAGTCCAATCAACCTGGTATTTCACTTGCACTAGGAGGCGGCGCCGCTCGCGGATGGGCACATATTGGTGTCATGCGCGCAATCGATGAAGCAGACATTCCGGTTAGCATGATCGCCGGAACCTCGATTGGAGCCCTTGTTGGTGGTTGTTATTTGGCCGGTAAGCTTGATGAACTGGAAGAATTTGCACGCTCCATTACCCGCACAAACATCCTGCGTTATATGGATTTTGCATTTCGCGCCTCAGGATTGATAACCGGCACACGACTGGCAGACCGGATGGATAGCGAAATTGGCCATATTCATATTGAAGACCTCGATCGTAGATTTGTGGCGATTGCTACTGATATTGCTACCGGGAATGAAATTTGGCTTGAAAATGGATCTCTTTCTCAAGCAATCAGGGCGTCCTATGCTCTACCAGGTGTGTTTCAGCCAGTAGTTCATTTCAATCGACAACTCGTCGATGGAGCTCTGGTCAATCCTGTGCCAGTTTCTGTTTGCAGATCCTTTGAACAAAAAGTTGTGGTGGCGGTTAACCTCAGTGAGGAGGTCTTCGGACGCTCATCTGTAGTAAGATCGTCATCCCTTGATAACAATCAGGCACTCACTATTCCGGAGGGAGGTGAGGACAACAATTCCTGGTTACCTTTTAATCTGAATGGATTTGTCTCAGATAAAAAGAAAGCTGATCGTCTGGGTGTAGCCGGCGTCATGATTGAAGCTTTCAATATTATTCAGGACCGGATCATTAGATCAAGATTAGCCGGTGATCCCCCTGATTTCTCAATACGACCAAAATTGGCCGGGATCGGATTGTCCGATTTCCATAAAGCTGAAGAGGCGATTGAAATTGGGTATGAAGTGGGAAGAGTGCAAATTGCTCGACTTAAAGAGACAAATTTGCACAAAGTGCTTGAAAGCTGATCTTCAGTAATCTCGCTGATAGCCTGAGTTATCGATCAATCCAAAACACAATAAACCGGCAATAAAACCTCCCACATGTGCCTCCCAAGCAATGGATTGCCCGTCTCTACTGGGATCCAGAACGCCCGCGCCCGCCAATAAATTGATCGCGAACCATATCAAGGTGAACGTAACCACCTGCTTGTTGGAAAAAGCTTCTCTTAGTGATTGTATCGGTAGCTGACTGACATCAGCCATACCGAATCTACCCCCTTTAGGAAACGCAAACCTTACTGCTGCTCCCATACAGGCTGAAACAGCTGCCGATGCACCTATCATTGGCACAAGGTCTGCGTTGTGGAAAATATAATGTAAACCAGCACCAGCTACAGCCCCCAACAAGAACAGGAACATAAATCGAGCCGTTTGAACCCGTTTTGCAACGACTGTCCCGAAAGCAAGAAGCCAGATTGAGTTCATACCCAAGTGAAGCCAGTCTGCATGAAGAAAACTATAGCTAAAGGGTGACCAGTAAACCGCAAGCGGTGATAGCTCCAGAAGCGTCTGGTTTGAATACCTAAGAGGAATGAATGCAAATTCCAGGATCAGTTCAAACCTTTCCTGATTTGAAAACAGGTTTTCCAATAGAAAATGTATCAGAACGAAGCAGGCAATCAGGAATATTATTATGCCAGGCACATTGAAAATGGGCTGACGGGGTAATTCGCTTGGATTTTCATGTGTTTGAGTCATGATTGCCTATCAATTTTCTTGATCGAACCTTCGATATATCACCGTTTTAATGATTTATCGCCCAGAGGCAACGCAATTGGCACATGTCTTGCTTCCTTTATTCCGAAGCTGCTCGAGCAATCCCTTCCGTATTAAATCGGGACATTGCAACGGCCGCTAAGTGGAATATGCAGATTATTAATGGGCTTAATCATATTATGCGTTACGTGGCATCAAAAAAGGTTTTTAATTACTGGAACAATCTCAGGAAAGAGCGGCCTGCTCCGCACAGACATGAGATTGAACCCAGCGACATTAGAGACATTCTGGGGGACACTTTTATTCTGGAAATAGATCAGGCCTATAAGACTGTGAGCTTTCGTCTGGCGGGAACACGGCTTTGTAGTGCATACGCTCGTGAACTGAAGGGAGTTGGTTTCCTCGGTCTTTGGGATGAAGTGGACAATATGGGGATCTATAACTCCATCAAGAAGGTGTATGAACACTTCACACCTTGCACTATTTCTTACATTGCTGAGACAGAGTCCAAAAAGTTCCTTGAATACGAACTTGTTTTGCTGCCTCTGAAGAGTGGCGAAACTGGTTCTGAAAGGATCCTGGGATTGGCGGTTCCTGCCTCAATCCCAGAATGGATGGGTGTGGAACCAATCGTAAACAATCGGTTACGTTCAGTCCGTCACATCAAGGTGGAAGACTCTCAGTCTTTGTCCGGTTTGACAGCACCGTTTAAAGAGCAAACAGAAGTATCAACCAAGGCTCGCAAGGTGGCTCACCTCACCGTGTTTGAAGGTGGATTAAACAATTAACCAAAAATTGGGACTACAATCCAATATATTTCCCAAAACTGGACACAAGATGCACCTTTGAAAACCTTTCGTTAACTGATTCAGGAAATACTGTCCGAAGTTAGCGAATAAGTGATCAATCCTTCGGTTTTCAAATGGTAGCTTTTGCACAAGTTCAGGAAACAAACGAATTTACAGAAACTGAACGTCAGTTTCAGACTGTTGATGTGTCTCTGTTTGGGCGTTTCATGTTGTCCAACAAGCGCGAGTTTCCGTGTCAGATCGTAGCAATGTCCCCTGGCAGTGCCCAGCTTATCACCGGTCAAACCGGACAAGTTGGTGAGAAGGTGATCGCTTATATTGACCATGTCGGCCGTTTGGAAGGTGAAATTCTTCGTGTATTCCACGGCGGTTTCGCAATGAGTATTGTGGCAACACAATTTAAACGTGACAAACTGGCTGCTAAAATCACATGGATTGCTAACCGCCATGAATTGAGCCTACCGGAAGATCGTCGCCATGAGCGCCTGGTTCCAAGCAAGAAAGCTACGGAAATCAAGCTTGAGGACGGTCGCATTTATATGTCCAGAATTATGGATCTGTCATTGTCCGGTGCAGCGATTGAGATTGATGTTCGTCCTGCGATTGGTACTTTGATCTGGCTTGGCAAGATGCGTGGACGCGTTGTACGCCACTTCGATGAGGGCATTGCGATTGAGTTTGCCATTCTTCAAACGCAGGATTCTCTACGCGATTACATCTCGAGAGATGCAATCTCAGCCAATTAGGCTAACGCAATCCTCCTTGCTTTTCTTTATTCGCTAGTGCGTTAAAGCGTGATTTGAACGCTAATGATGTTCTGATGCCGGTTTTTCACCGGACATCTTAAACTCTGAATTCCATTCAATTCACCTGACACCTTCAAATCAGTTCTGTAGGAGCCTTGTGGATCCTGCGCTGTCTCAGTGCAAGGTAATGTCTCCATCAGGGTCATTAAAAATTTAGGCAAATTCTATTCAAATTTCTTGCAAATAATAATAAAATTAGAGTCAAATAATAATACAATTTATATATTATTTTATATTATATTTATTAAAATATAAAATTATTTATACTCAATTCTTCATATTTTTATTTTTCGGTTCTAAATATTTCTATGTCATTGTTCTCCCATAAACGGGGAGTTCAACATGAAACTAAGAACGGTAACAATGATTGCCATTGCAGCGCTAACTGCTTCCACGCAGTTGTCTTCCGCTGCACAACGCGGGAATCATATGGTGACCACGGGTCTCACATCTCAACCTATTGGTCACTATAATTATTGCAAGCAATACGTTTCAGACTGCAAAATAAAGACATGGAATACCAAAGCACCAGTGTTAACCCGTCAGAGGTGGAATGATCTGGTCGAAGTCAATTCTTTTTCGAACAAGACGGTTATTCCTGTAACTGATCAGGAACTTTACAACACCGAGGAACATTGGGCATTTCCGGCAGCTTACGGGGATTGTGAAGATTACGTTTTGCAAAAACGTCAAATGCTGATGGACAGAGGATGGCCTCCATCCAGCCTGTTGATAACTGTTGTGCTTCAGCCAAATGGTGAAGGTCATGCAGTTCTTACCGTGCGTACTGACCGGGCGGACTATGTTCTGGATAATTTGAACAACAGAATTATGCAGTGGAATCAAACAGATTACACCTATCTGAAAAGGCAATCGGTCAGATATTCAGGTCATTGGTCAAACATAAAAGACATCGAGGGCTAACTTTGGTTACGGGTAGGTAACTGAATTTCAATTCAGTGTTTAGTGGGTAAACAATTTTGTATTTGACCTGGGACTCCCCACCTACCCCCGTCCCCACAACCAGGTCAATTGGGCCGATCTGCTTCCCGCAGATCGGCCACTTTTTTAGCTAATCTGCTTGCAATGTTTTGCAAATCTCTTCGCGTTCTCGACATAATGAAGTGCAGAACCCTGCAATCCCTGTATTGCTGCACCATCCAGTTCTCTCACCACTTTTCCAGGCACACCAATAACGAGTGAATTGTCTGGTATATGCTTTCCTTCAGGAACAAGAGCCCCTGCTCCGATGAGACAGTTATTGCCTATTACCGCACCGTTGAGGATAGTTGCTCCCATACCCACAAGTGAGTTGTCACCAATTGTGCAACCATGAATCATTGCCTTATGGCCGATTGTGCACCCTTTACCAATGTTTATCGGACAACCTGGGTCCGTGTGGAGCACACAATTCTCCTGGATGTTGGTTTGAGCCCCTATAGTGATCGGCTCATTATCGCCCCTGATAACACTGCCAAACCATATCCCCACATCTTCATTTATAATCACACGCCCGATCACTACCGCGGTGGGTGCTATCCAGTGAAATCCTTCGGGAAGTTCTGGTGCTACCTCTTCAAGCTGAAAAATGCTCATAGTCTCTCTCCAATTGATAGTAACCATGTACTAACAATCACACTCCTTGTTGAGATGCAAACGATCTCAAATTGTGCGCGCAAGTTTCCAATTTAATTGCTGGATTGAAACTAAATGAACAAAATCATCAGGTGGACAACAATAACACCTAGACAAAAGCTCCAGGCAGCTGAAACAAGTAAACAGATCGCTAAAGACTGGATGGAGAGTTTTTCTTCACGCCACAACTCTACCCCGCTGCTTGCTACAACATATGGTCCAGCAAACATTATGTAGAAGAAAAATTGCACTATTCCCTCAACGGTTTCATTGGCCCTTTCATGTGAATTTTCCTTCCCGGAGAGCAAGCAAGAAATAACGAATACCAAGGCAGCTGTTACAAAACCAAATGCGACTGCAAAGGTAGCAGTAATAATTTTAAACAATTCATTAACCCCATGTTTACCATGATTGGCGAGTTTCAGTATATCTCTGCCTCGGCGGAGCAATATTCATGCCACGGGGAACTCTGAAAATGTGGGCGGCATCCTTAAGCAACTCGAACAAGCTGATTCATCAAGCAAAAAACAGTTTGCTGGAACGAAGTGTTAGCTCCGGAACACCTCCTAAGCAGGAGGAATCACAACCTGAGAAGGATTCGGGATTTCTGAATAAGTTGCTCGTG
>CAWUJF010000056.1:0-11041 GCA_963922405.1 uncultured Hyphomicrobiales bacterium
AAAGAGCACGAACAGTGCGAAACCGCACGAATTCTCGCTCAACGGAAAAAAGCTGCTATCAAAGTGGCGTAACGCACCCATCTGGATCGAAAATCGATCCGGTCCTAGGTTAATTTGTGAGAGAAATATAGATTGCTGGTTGACAATCAGACAGCATCAATTACATTCTAGTTTAGAATTATTCTAATTAAAAAGTAGACAGGAAAGATACCCATGAAAGGCAATGAAAAAGTAATCGAAAGACTAAACGAAGCCCTGTTTCTGGAACTGGGTGCAATCAATCAGTACTGGCTACACTACAGGTTGTTGGATGATTGGGGTTATGGCCTCCTTGCCAAGAAAGAGCGTGAGGAATCTCTCGAAGAAATGGCCCATGCCGACAAGATCATTGAGCGCATTATCTTTCTGGAAGGGCACCCGAACCTTCAGTCTGTTGCTCCTTTAAAAATCGGGCAGAATGTGAAGGAAGTGCTGAACGCCGATCTGGAAGGCGAGCATATTGCGCGTGAGTCCTACTCCAAGTCCCGTGAGATCTGTCAGGAATGCGGTGACTACGTCTCCATGAGGATCTTTGAAGAACTGCTCACCGATGAAGAAGGGCATATCGACTTCCTTGAAACGCAATTAGAGCTGCTCGAGAAAATCGGTGAAGAAAAATACGGTCAGCTCAACGCTGAGCCGGCTAATGAGGCTGGTGAGTAAACTGCTCTGGTTTAGTTTTAAAGTTCATGGGCAGCTGGCATAAAAGTCAGCTGCTTTTTTATTGTTGAGTGGCAGTCTCAAGCATATCGATGCCCAGAAGCTTGTCGATCCGGTAGCGGTTAACCGCCAAATCCTCGATTGTGTATTTGTCGAGTACAGCAAAAAAGGCACCCAGCGCCTCACGCAATGCTGAGTTCAATTCGCACGAATCAACCAACGGACAATCCGTTCCGTCTTCCTTAAAACACTCCGCCATATCGAAATTGTCTTCGGTTACCCGGACCACTTCGGATAGCTTGATTTCATTCGCGGGTCTTGTGAGGTGAATCCCACCATTTCTACCCCGGATAGACTTCACCAATCCATTCTTTGTTAGCGGTTGAAGCACCTTGAACAGAAAAACATCAGACAAGCCATAGGCAGAAGCAATCTCAGGAATCTGGCTGAGGTTCCCTGGATTTGCAGCGCAATACATCATGATCCGTATCGCGTAATTTGTTTGTTTTGTAAGGCGCATTTCGTTTCTCGTTTCTTAAACTTGACTAAAGCATACAAGATTTTCGGAGTCAAAGATCATGACAGCCGTGAAACCTTGCCATTGCGTTTCCTGTTGTTGAATTTGTTGAGCCATTTCCATTGATCTACCTGCTGTTACGGGCAATCAGTATGACCGGAAGAATGCCTGCCATAATAATCAATAGGCAAGCCAACGCTCCATCCTCTACCCGGCCCTGAGACGCAAAGTCGTACACATGCGTGGCAAGCGTGTTCATGCCGAAAGGTCTGAGTAGAATAGTGGCGGACAGTTCTTTAACCACATCCACAAACACCAGCAAAACAGCCCCCGCAATAGCCGGGCGCAGAAGTGGTAAAAGCACTATTCTCAGTGTTTGAAACTGGCTCCGCCCCAGATTGCGAGCAGCCATATCAAGGTTGGTGGAGATTTTCGAAAACCCGTTTTCGAGGTTTCCTTCAGCCATGGCCATGAATCGCACCACATAGGCAAAGACCAGAGCAGCACCGGATCCGGTAATCAACAGCCCGCTTGAAACATTGAGTGTGGATCGCAGGAAACCATCCAGCAATTTGTAAAAATAGGCGAGTGGTATGAAAACGCCAAGCGCGATCAAAGTCCCCGGGATTGCATAGCCGATCGAGGCAAGGCGCACAGCCAGGGTCACATCCCGAGCCGGGTTGACGCGGATCGCATAACTCATAACGAGCCCACCCAGAACAGCCATAAAGGCTGCCAGTCCAGCCAGCGAAATCGTGGTCAGGAAAGCTTCAATGATCTCAGGTGAAACCAATTGACCGATATCTTTGTAAGCAAATTCAATGAGCACGGAGACAGGAATTCCAAAACCGGTCAAAAAGGGCAGAAGCGTCACAAGAAACGCAAGCCATGCATTCAAGCCTGTTAACTTGATCGGGTTAGGTTGCTGTTTGGAGGCAAGCCTCAAATTGTGATACTGCCTGGCACCGCGTGAAAAGCGCTCGAGAAAAATCAACACCACAACGATCATCAGCAGAAAAATGGCAATCTGCGCTGCTCCTGCCAGATCGTTCTGGTTGAGCCATACTGAAAAGACCGAAAAGGTGAGGGTTTTGGTCCCAAGATATTCCACCGCACCAATGTCGTTGATGGTTTCCATAAGAGCGAGTGTGACGCCGAGGATGATCGCAGGGCGTGCCAGTGGAATTGTGATCTTGAAAAGTAGACGTGTTCCGGTGGTTCCCAGTACCCGTGCGCTATCATGGACGTTTGATCCTTGCAGATAAAACAGGGTCCGCACTGAAAGAAACACATATGGGTACAAAACAAGCCCCAGCACGAACACTGTTCCTGGCAGACTCCTTATTTCTGGAAACCAGTAATCCCTCGAAGATTGAAAGCCTCCGATGGCCCGGACTGTTTCTTGCAGCGGTCCGGTATAGGAGAAAAACTCCACAAATGTGTAGGCTGAAATATAGGTGGGAACCGCCAGCGGTAACACCAGCGCCCATTGCAGAATGTTTTTGAACGGAAAATCAAAATAGGTGACCAGCCAGGCGGTGAATGTGCCCACAACAGCAACAAATATCCCAACACCCACCATCAGCAGAATAGTGGTGAGACCAGCTGTGGGCATCACGTTTGTGGCAATGTGAATGAAACTGTCCAGATCACCTGCAAACGATAAATAGAGCAGGGTGAATATGGGAAGGCATAGCAGAATAGCTACAGCAAACGCGCCGGGTATGAGATACCCGACGCGCTTACTAGAGGAACTCGAAATCGATATGTTCTTTACAGCTTCATTCAACTGGATGGTCCGTCATCATATCCCACTTTGTCCACCAGTTGAGAAGCTTGTTTACGCAGCTTGGCAATTTCATCAAGTGAAAGCGTGTCTGGCTTGATCTGGCCAAAACCGGCAACGGTAGCAGATGGATTGGTTCCAGGTTTCACCGGATATTCGTAAACCTGCTCTGCATATATCTCTTGAGCTTTGCCGCTGGACAGGAATTCCATCAGCTTGATGGCAGCTTCCTTGTGCGGTGCATGTTTGGCAAGTGCCATACCGGAAAGGTTCACATGCGTGCCGCGATCATCACTGTTAGGGAATAGAACCTTGATGGACTTGGCCCACTCTTTTTGTTCCGGATCCTTCTCATTGTTCTGCATCAAACCCACATAATAGGTATTGCCGATACCAAGGTCGCACTCACCGGAAAAGATCCCTTTTGCTTGTGCGCGGTCGTTACCATCAGGAACGCGAGCCAGATTTTCCTTAACACCAGTGAGCCAGTTTTCTGTAAACTCGGCGCCCTTGTTAGCAATCATGGAGGCGATCAGGGCCACGTTATAGGCATGCTGACCTGAACGGGTGCAGATTTTGCCCTTCCACTTGGGATCAGCAAGGTCTTCATAAGTAATCTTGTCCTGTGAAACGCGTTCTTTAGAGGCATAAACAACGCGGCCACGGGTTGTGAGGCCAAACCAGTTGCCGGATGGATCGCGATAATTGGCTGGAATATTGCCATTAATCGTATCGTTAGTGACTGGTTGAGTGAGGCCTTCATTATTGATGCTTGAAAGACGACCAATATCAACGGTGAGTATTACATCAGCAGGAGAGTTTGCACCTTCTGCTTTCAACTTCTCAACCATGCCCTTCTTCAGGAATTGAACCTGTGTCTTGATACCCGTTTCCTTTGTGAATGCCTCCAGCAGTGGCGCAATCAGATCAGGCTGGCGATACGAATAGATATTCACCTGGTCTGCAGCAATTGCGACAGAAGTGGAAAGCAATGAACCACCGATGGTCATTGCACCGATGAGATTGAAAACTTTTTTGGACATGGGGGGTCTCCGAAAACTTGACTATGAATATCCAAATTGCAGATCGCTCTCACGGAGTCAAGTATATATGACAAAAAAAGTCTAGTTTAGAATTATTCTAAATCCTGGCTTGATTTCAAGGCCTTGTGGTTGTTGCGGAAAACGGAAAACACGTCATTTGAGCGCAACAAGACACTTTTGCCAAATTTGACGAATTTCTGATTGTGGAAATTGCTCTACGACCCAAAACGGGCAGCATATGCTTTCCACTCATCAGCAAATTCCACATCCTGATAGTCTTCAAACCATGGACCGCCGGAGGTGTAGTGCACCGCATTGGGTTTGCCGGATGCAGGCAATTCATTCCAGCCTTCAAGCCAGTTCCACTCCACCGGAATTTCACCAATTTCATCATCCTGTGCCCATTGCATACGGTGAAGGTAAGCGCCACCTTCACTGTTCACTTTCTCCACTGTCAACTGTTTGGTGGATGGGTGAGCGCAGTTGAAGAACATGAAGGATGACCAGTTCTTGCGCGGATAAACCGTTTGCACCTTACCATCCATCTTGGTGTCTTCTTTTGGCTTGTATTCATGCTTCACGCAGCAGATTGCTTTTGAATCATCGCAAAATTGCAGCAGGTTTTTCACATCGCTGAAGAACATGAAATCGCAGTCACAGAAAAGCGCCCAGCCATCGAAACCTGCCAGATGCGGTGTCAAAAAACGTGAGTAAGTAAATTCAGTTGAGGCCAGCGGATCCACTTCGCGTGTATAAAGGCCATCATCCACAAGTTCCTGCAACTTGATTGGTGTAATCTCCACATCGATTGTTGCGTGCTCAAGCAGAGAAGCCCGGGCCACCTGATAAGCGATGTCCTCGCGGGAATCCCAACCAATAAATACTCTTAAATCCGGCATTGACGAAAAATCCTGTGGCTAATTCCTAAATATGGACAATGCTTCTATACTTTTGTCAATTTCATGCCAAGCAATATCAAACGACATTCCCAATTGTTTCAGCAAGCGGGTTATAATTTGGATACGGACAGGATATTGGGACCGTTATTTTTAAAGCCAAATGATGACTTTCCGGCCAATCGGGATGCTCAGATCGTATCCGGTTCACTGCACATCCATAACCGGTTGCGGGCTGCTGGATTTGACCCGATTAACCCGGACAGTCTTACAACTGAGAAAGATCGTGCCCAGATATTTGCGAGCGTCGCTGAGATTTGTCGCATCATCAATTCCCATCTGGAAATGGAAGAATGGCCACAAAGCATGCGCTACGCATTGCTTGCCGATACCGTCTCTCTGGCCTTTTCGTTGTCAGGCGCTGCTTGTCTCCGCCGACACATAGATGAATTGCAACTGGAAACATTCGTGGCACCTGCCCAAAGAGATGCACTGGTAAAAGCAGGAGCAAAAACAACCGGTGTGTTGGCAAAATTAGACCGTGGGATCGACAATCTGTTGCTCTTTTCAAGGCCATTCCTGGTCAATATGAACTCGCAATCCGGCAAGAAATTCGCTGACGAAGGTACCCGGCATATCCATCTTTCATTTGAAAAACCTTCCACAGCGTTTTTGAAAACGGCGATTGGAAACAAACTGCAATTGTTTAAGTCTCTCAGCCCCGGAACACGTCTGCGATATAAATTGAGGGCTGAAGCATCTGCGAAATCAGAGATATCGGGTTTGAATAATGCAGAAGAACTGCTTGAAAAACTTCAGGGTGTTACTGCACCGGAGATTGCACAGGCGATTATCAGCCGTCTGAAACAAACAGCGGATGAATATGATACTGTGTTCCATGCCACCAGGATTTGGTTAGAGGCTGTAAAACGCCCGCCCACTAAGGCTCAGTTTAACAATGCCGGGTCAATCTCCCTCGCAGCCATGGGGCATGCTCTCGGCGAGCAGGGGATAGCGGTAGACTTCTTCAGCCACGGTGCCATGGTTTCACACGGCTCATCTGATCGCAAATTCATTACCGAAATACTGTCACGATCCATTTACAATGAACCCGATTATGCCAGTTCGCTTATGCCGAGATCGCCGTTACAGATATGCGCAGATGCAAACCGCAAGAAAGTTGTTCCAAAAGTCAGACTTGCCGCGGAGCAATCGCCGATCGACCATTTAAAATCCAATCGGCCGTTCAGAATTTATTTTGCTCCCAATTTCCTCAGCTGGTTTGTGTGTTTCCATGGCATGACCCAAAGTTGCTTTGAAGCAGAGTATTGCATTCGCAAACTGGTAGAAACCATTCGCGAGTTGCCGGAAGTGGAACTCTATCTTCGGATAAAAACCACAGTACAGGATAACGCCAGTAAACTTGCCAAACTGCCCACCAGGGGTCTGTTGCCCGCTGATATCAGCGACGTCTTTGATCCTGCCCACGGGATCATTGATGCCACGCACGGATCACATCAGAAATACCTCACTGACGCTGATCTGGTGGTTACCGAGGGTGCAACAGCAGTCATGTTTGAGGCCCTGGAACACCGCAAGCCCGTATTGTTTCTAAACAGAGATATTTCAAGAGAGCCTTCACTGCCAGCGATAAGGTTGCCGGGTTCAATTAGCCAAAGGGCTGCTTGTTATACAGCAAGCGCCCTGGAAGATCTCGTGCCAGCTGTTACATCACTTGAACATCATCACAAAGATAAACCCCTGACCAACTCTGAGCTATCCGGCTTTGTTTGGATATGATTGCAAAAGTCTTATGTAGCAATACTTCGATTTTGAAAGTTGCTTCAACAAATGTTTCAGTTTATCAGTTTGTTATCTTGGATTTGCACCATGATACCACCACGCAAACACTTATTGTGACTATGAAGGTATGATCAATGGCAAAAGACAAAAAAACCGAAAAAAATGGCAGTGATCAAGTGGAAGAGAAACCCAGCGGCGAGAATCTGCCGCGGTTTTACAAGTCTGTAGCAGTGTTGAACCGCAAGGAACACGATGGACTGTGCCTGAAGCCTTTGGATGATTTTAGTTTTGCCAACGATGTAAGTTCAATTCTGGTTGTAGCAACCGAGTTCGCTCAAGCTGCAGCGCATTATCCGATCGTTTTTTGGAAATCACCTGATGGCATCGTAGCTCTCGCAGTTACCGGGCATAAGGAGGGTGAAAACGCCTTTATTGATAGCGACAATAGTTGGCGAAAGGACACTTATGTTCCCGCTTATGTGAGACGTTACCCGTTTTTGCTGGTTCAATCAGACGATGGCAAAACGCTTTCTCTTGCTGTAGATGACAAAAGCCAGTTCATTTCAGACAAGGAAGGTGAGAAGCTGTATTCAGAAGATGGACCGAGCGACACCTCCAAGCATGCTCTACAGTTTTGCTTGAATTTCAGAGCGGAGTTGGAACGTACAAAAACGCTGATGAACCAACTGGATGATGCTGACATATTAGTGGAGCGCAATGCTGCAGTTACGCTCAGTGACGGTGAAGTTAGCCGGATCGCAGGCTTTAGCGTCGTCGATGAAAAGAAGCTTTCCGAGTTAGATGACCATAAATTCCTTCAAATGAGAAAGACCGGCCTGCTTAATATGATTTACGCGCATATGTGGTCCATGCGTGTCTGGAATAACTTGCTGGATATCTAGTTCTTCGATTCCGTGCCGTGCAATTACAGACCCATATGTTTCGGGAAATAAAATTCTCGGTCGTATGGCGGGTAACCCACTTTCGGTTCAGAAAGCTGTGAAGCCAGGTCGAAGGTTTGTTTGCGAAGATATGTACTTAGTTCCTTGCGGTTGCCGAATTGCTTGATTTGCTCAGGCGTAATTGGCTCACCTACGGCCAGTTCAAATTCACTGCCGATACGTCTTGCCGTTTCAAAAAAGAAAAGTGCCAGCCTCAGTGTGTAGCTCATATGACTGGCAAGCTGGAACAGACGGGAATTCTGCCCGCCGAAATAGACTGGAATAACAGTAGCGCCAGACTTTTTTATAAGCTTTGCCGCAAACGGATGCCAGGGCGTATCGATAGCTGGACCCTTGTGTGGTTTTTCGCTAACCGCCACACCACCAGCCGGGAAAATACCGATTGCACCGTTGTTACCCAGCGTTGTGAGTGCTTCCTTGCGCGTGTCGATATTGGTTTGCTGCGCTTCTTCTGTTCCGGAAAAATCCACCGGCAAAAGGCTGCCCTTTGCGTCTGGTGCCTGACAAAGGACATGGTTTGCCATCACTTTCACATCTGGCCGCGCTTTTCGTGCAAGCCATGTAAGTGCAATCCCATCCAATACGCCGTATGGATGATTAGCGATGAAAACTACCGGACCGCTACGAGGTACGCGATTGAGCATGCTTTCATCGAATTTCATATCCAGACCGAGCAGTTCGATAGCCGAATTGAAAAAGTCTTTGGTCTCTGACTCATCACGGTCAAATTGTAGATAGAGTTTCTTCAGGCGTCTTTGCCCACCCAGCATCTCAAAGGTCTTGATTACGCTACGCCTGTAAAGCGGGTCGTAGGGTGTAGAGTAGGTAAAGTCTATCGCTTCTTTTTGAACTAAGCTTGCCAAGATTTAACCCCGTATCCTCGATTAGCCTCTTGCCGTTCTTGTATGACAAATAAACGAAACTTCTGTGACAGTTTCCACATGTGGCATTGTCCATAACTCTGTTGAATTTGTCCGCATCCCGGGCAGTCGTTTAGGCCTAACGAAACTTTTCTCCCATTAAGTGATAATTTGCAATGCAAAAGTCAAGAATTGAACGGATTAACGATAGGCAGACCCAGCATTATGGCTGTCATAACCCTGTCACATAGCTTCGCCATGCTCCGTCTTACGAGTTGATTGCTTGCTCAACCGACCGCTAGGTCTCGCCTTGAGTGCACGAACCCCATCCCCCAATCAACTCTGTTTCTATGACCCGCTTCTCCAGTAAGCTCAAAGCTGGAAAGCGGGTTAATTTTTGTGATGTCTGGTTAATTTCAACAAAATTTCAGCAGAAATACGCATTCAGCACAAAATTTGTCGTAGACTTTTATGCCGTCGGTATTGAAGTCCGGTGTCTTGCGTGCAATTCTGGGACTCTGTTTTTGTTGGGAGGAAAAAACAAAAATGACTGAAATGAAAAAATCACATCCTTTTTTGTCGATTTTTGCAAAAAACGCCAAAGAGGGGAAATTGTCGCGCCGTGAGTTCTTCGCACTAGCAAGTACTGTGGGCGCAACTGCTGCAACTGCATATGGCATGCTGGGACTGACTGTTCCAACAACTGCTCATGCGGCTGCCAAGCAGGGCGGAACAATCCGCATGCAAATGGAAGTTCGCGCACTAAAAGATCCGCGTACTTATGACTGGACACAGATTGCCACCTACACAGCAGGCTGGCTTGAGTATCTGGTAGAATACAACAGTGACGGTACATTCAAGCCTATGCTTCTTGAAAGCTGGGAAGTAAGTGACGACGCTAAGACCTACACATTGAACGTTCGCAAGGGCGTGAAATGGAACAACGGTGACGACTTTACAGCTGAAGACGTGGCTCGCAACATCACAGGTTGGTGTGAGAAGGACGTTGAGGGTAACTCAATGGCTGGCCGCTTTGCTGTTCTTATCGGTGAAGACAATAAGGCACTTCCGGGTGCTATTGAAGTCGCTGACAGCCACACTGTTAAACTGAACCTGCCTAATGCTGACATTACATTGATCGCTGGCATGGCTGACTATCCAGCTGCGATTGTGCACTCAAGCCACAATCCGGAAGACATGCTGGGTACAGCTGTGGGCACAGGCCCGTACAAGCCGGAAAGCCTCGAAGTTGGTGTTAAAGGCGTCGTTGTCCGCAACGAAGGCTTTGACTGGTGGGGTTATAAAGAAGGCAAGGGTGCCTACATCGATCGCTTCGAATTCATTGACTACGGCACAGATGCATCTGCATTCGTCGCAGCCTATGAAGCCGATGAAATCGATATGAACTGGGAATCAGTTGGCGAGTTCTCCGACATCATGGATGGCCTTGGCCTTTCCCGTTCAGACGTGGTATCCGGCGCAACCATCGTTATCCGTCCAAACCAGGGCAGTGCACCATACGATGATGTTCGTGTTCGTAAAGCGCTTGCCATGGCTGTTGATAACCAGGTCTGTCTGGATCTTGGTGTGGCAGGCAAAGGCCTTGCTGCAAATAACCAGCACGTGGGTCCGGTTCACCCTGAGCATGATCCATCAGTTGGTCGCATCCCGTTTGATCCAGCAGGTGCGAAAGCCCTTATGGAAGAAGCTGGTCAGGCTGACTTCGAGCATGAGCTACAGTCAATCGATGATGACTGGCGCAAAAACACCACTGATGCCGTTGCAGCTCAGCTGCGTGACGCAGGCATCAAGGTGAAGCGTACGGTTCTGCCTGGTTCCACATTCTGGAACGACTGGGCGAAGTATCCGTTCTCATCAACAAACTGGAACCACCGTCCATTGGGCACACAGGTTCTTGGCCTGGCGTATCGTTCAGGTGAAGCATGGAACGAATCTGGATTTGCGAATGCCGAGTTTGACGCTCTTCTCGCAGAAGCAAACTCAATCGCTGACGCTGACAAGCGGCGTGAAGTGATGGCCAAGATTCAGAAAATCATGGTTGATGAGGGTGTTACCATCCAGCCTTACTGGCGTACAATCAGTCGCCATCACAAGGAAGACATGGTCGGCGTGGATATGCACATCGCATATCTACCGCAAGTCTATAAGTGGGGTTGGAAAGCCTAATCGCTGAAAACTACTTGGGCCGCTCATCAGGGCGGCCCTTTTGCTATTTGGAATGCTTTGTCTTTTTTGAAAGAATGTGCCGAGTCCAATCGGCCAATGAGGGGAGCCCATGTTACAGTTTATCGCCCGCCGTGCCGGAATTATGATCCTGACGGCGTTATGTCTGACATTCGTCGTATTCTTTCTCACAAATCTTTACCCCAATCTGGAAAAGCTTGCTAAAACACAGGGTAACTTCCGCATGTCGGAAGAGCAGGTAAACACCTGGCTGAACAACCGTGGTTATGG
>CAWUJF010000057.1:0-10874 GCA_963922405.1 uncultured Hyphomicrobiales bacterium
GGTCAGGAAACAGAGGTTTTGTGAAACTTGACACCCTGCACCGAGAGAATCTCGATGAGTTACTGGCAGATCTGCATCTTGAGCAGAGTTTCAGCGAAGATGATCGAACCGAATTCAACAAGGCCTGGGAAAAATTACCACCCTGGGCAGATTGCGTAGTTGGTCTGACCAGCATTAAGGAAAATGCCATAATAGCTCCCTGCTCCAACGGCTCCATAGCCTTGATGACAAGGCTCGCCAAATTCGGATCATTACCGTGGGATTGCATATTGGGGGCGGAAGTTGCTGGCAACTACAAACCACATCCTGATTCGTATCTGAAGTCAGTTGCAGCGCTTTCTCTTGCACCGGAAGACGTGGTCATGGTGGCAGCGCACAACAGTGACCTGCATGCAGCCAGGGAATGCGGCCTGCAAACCGCATTCATTCCAAGACCAACTGAGTATGGTTCAGGCCAGTCAATAGACCTGGAACCCGACAGTGATTGGGATTATGTTGTTGAGACAATTGGTGAATTAGCCAGCATCTAGATTTCCGATGACACCTAACGGACATTCGTTTGAATAATTTTTGTCCGACTTTGAAAATTTCATTTGCAATCCGCACAATTTCTGCCAGTGTCGCTGCTACGATAATTTTCTGCGGGTTTTTACAATGGTTGAGTCCGATCTGCAGCCAAGGGGCATAGAAAAAGCGGCGAACTCCGATAGCCGTACAATTGTGTTCTTTCTGGTACCAAATTTCTCTATGATAGCGTTCGCTACGGCGATTGAGCCCTTACGTATTGCCAACAGGATGCTGGGCGACGAGTACTATAAATGGCGGCTCGCATCCATGAATGGCGACGCTGTTTTTGCCTCGAACGGCGTTGAAGTTGCAGTGGAAAGTAGCCTGAAACAAGAAAGGGATGCGCTTGCAACATCACGTCGCCCTTCAAACATGTTTTTGTGTTCAGGCATTGGTGTCGAAGAAGCCGTAAACAAGTCTCTTTTTGCCTATATCCGAGAGAATAAAAACAGTGGTGTGACCGTCGGCGGCCTGTGCACTGCAGCATTTCTGCTTGCTGCTGCAGGCCTTTTGAAGAACAAGCGGTGTGCAATTCACTGGGAAAATTTGCCTGGATTTGCTGAGCACTTCCCTGATGTGGAAGTCTATGCAGACCTCTACGAGATGGACGGAAATACTTGGACATGCGCAGGTGGCACTGCCGCGTTGGACATGATGCTTTCCATGATTGAATCTGATTTGGGCGAGGAATTGGTAAACAGGGTCTGTGAGCAGGCACTTACCGATCGTGTAAGAAATCCCAATGACCGTCAGCGCCTGCCTCTGAGAGCTCGCCTTGGCGTTCAAAACGCGAAAGTCCTATCCATCATAGAGTATATGGAAGCCAATATCGCTGAACCATTGCAGCTCATAGAAATCGCCGAATTTGTTGGTCTATCGAGGCGCCAGATTGAACGGTTATTCCAGCAGCATATGGGACGTTCCCCTGCCCGCTATTATCTCGAAATTCGTCTGGACAGAGCCAGACATCTGCTAATGCAGTCCACAATGGCTGTGGTCGATGTTGCAATTGCTTGCGGATTTGTTTCTGCTTCTCACTTTTCAAAATGCTATCGAGAGATGTACGGTAAATCTCCACTCCAGGAACGCGTTTAATCCATTAATTAATACATAGGCAAGACATAAGCTACGCGCAATTTCAAAGGCTTATAGTGGCGATTGGTAGAATCAATCAAATTTAGTTATAGATATGTGGAACTATGAACTAGATACGGGGATCTTGTTCAGTTGGTTAGTATTGTTTTGTTTAAGAACAATGTGTGCGGAGTTTCGGAACGGGCGCGACGGTATTCATCCCTGGTATGCCTGCTGTTACTCACGTGGTTTTTTTCAGCTTCAAGCACAATTGCACAGGTTACAACTCCGCCTAACATAAATGGCGGAAACGCCATTGGAGTTAATAACCTGGGCGGCACAACCGGTGGCACACAGAATTTTGGATCACTAGCAGGTCTTGGCTCAAACCAGGGTGAGACATTTACTTTTACGGGGCAGCCGACAGGCGGCGGGCAATGGAATGGAGGCTTCAGTTTCCTGAACGCAAACATACTGCAGTTTCAGGCAAATCTCACACCCCTTCCCGCAAGCCCGGTAAACTACACACTCACATTTCCTGGAAACGAAGTGTATGGCCTGCAATTTCGAATGAGCGGGTTAGACTTCGCAGATGAAACGACAATTACATTCTTCAACAACGGAATTGCTGTACCGGTCACTGTCAGTACGTATGTGAATGGAGCGGTAACGGTTCCACGAGCCGGAAACATCATAACCTTTGCCGGAACCAATATCGATATTGATCCATCAGGAAACGGTTTCCGGGCTGATGGTGACGGCAACAATGATACTGGCGGAATTGGTATTCACGGATTTCAGGAAGGGTTCTCTATAGCCTTGCCTTTGAATGTACCTGTAGATGAGGTTCGATTTTCCACCACAGGTAAAAACGATAGCACGAATGGTAATGTCACCCTCATCCTCACCGATTTCGCATGGGCAAGACCAGATGTCGGAGTAACGAAAGCCTCCACATTTTCCCAAGGTGGCAATGGTGAATCTAATGTGGGTGACATCGTCACTTATACATACATAGTGACCAACAACGGAAATGTCCCTTTATCCAATGTTACCCTTACCGAAACAGGCTTTACCGGGACAGGGACAACACCCGTTCCAGCGTTTTCTTCAGGAACAAATGGTGCAACACCTGCGAACTTCCCACAGGGCGAGTCTCTCACATATACAGCTTCTTATCCTGCCACAGCATCGGACCTCCTGGCTGGTTCCATTGATAATCAGGGAACCGTGTCAGCGCTCCCAAATGGCGGCACAATTGGTACGAGTGAGGTTTCAGACCTGTCTGACAGTTCCAATGCCGGTGATGGAGGAGCTGTAGGGTCACTAGATGAGGATGATCCCACCACAACAACCTTCCCCGCACCGATTGTCTTTAACCCGTCAATCGAAGCAGTAAAAACGTCCGATACCAGCAATTTCACCAACCCAGCATTACCAGGCCAAACGATCGTATACACAATTACGATCGCAAATACCGGTGACGTTGACCTCAACAGCATAAATTTATCCGACACGTTAACAAATGGCAGCGGAACCATACTCTCACCCCCTGCTCCCACATTTGTCTCTTCTTCGCTGGGCTCCCCGGCTGGAGCATTGGTAGTCGGAGAAACTGCCACATACAGTTTCACATATGCCCTGCTGCAAACCGACATCGACAGCGCCAGTCTGTCCAACACGGTGACGGTAACTGCCACGCCTTTTACTGGCGGCAGTGTAGTGGATGTCTCAGATGATGGAGATGACGGTGATGGCAATACGGTTGACGATCCAACCGTTGACCAGATTGGCGTAAACCCAGCCTTACAGGTAACGAAAACCGCATCTCCAGACACAAATGTGAGCGTAGGACAAACCGTCACCTACACCTATCGTGTCACCAATACTGGCAACCAGACTATCACTTCAATCTTTCTGACGGATGCTCATGGAGGATCGGGCACGCCACCTACACCCGGTTCTGAAACACTCTTTTTGGACAACGGTCCGACAAATGATTCAATCGATGCTGTTGCAGGCGACGGAGTTTGGGATTCTCTTGCGCCAGGTGATGTGATCCAGTTCCTGGCGAGTTATGTCGTAACACAACAGGATGTGGATACGCTGCAATAGTATGCGGCTAATCCGAAACATAGGTATCCACTTTGGGCCTGAAAAGATGGGTTGTCCGTCCGCGAACCATACCGTCCGTATTAAACAGCATTACCACTTCACCATCCTTATCTATCGCGATGACACCTCCCTGTCCGCCGCTCTTACCCAACTCCTTGAAAATCACTTTATAAGCAGCCTTTACCAGGCTCTCATCCCCATGACGAACGCGCGCAACAATCTCATGCGCTACCGCATGACGTATGAAATACTCCCCGTGTCCGGTTGCGGATACGGCAGCACCGCGATTGTCTGCATAAGTTCCCGCACCGATTATGGGAGAGTCACCTATTCGCCCCGGAATTTTTGAGTTGAACCCACCTGTTGAGGTACCGGCGGCTAAATTGCCACAGCGGTCCAATGCAACAGCTCCTACAGTTCCACTTTTGCCGATAACGTCTGGATTCCTTTTGAGGAGGCCAGAAGCCCGCCCTCCTTTCCGGTTGGATAGACGCACTTCAAGCTTGCCGTCTTTCTGAAGCCGATAGGCCATTCTCACTTGATCTGTCTCTGCCACCAAAAAGTCATTCAGAAACATTGCTTTCGCCTTCACTGTAAAGGGCAGCGGCATCCCCAGTTCTTCACTGCGACCTAAAACCAAGGTAACGGTACCTTCTTCCGTTCCTATGTTTTCCATGATAGCCACGTGTCTCAATCGTCCTTCAAGCACACCCGCCCAGACGCCAGTAAACCGTGCTTTTTCACTTGGCACAGATTTGTTTGCAACGGGGATTTCCAGTCCTTCCGGAAACTTCAAATCGGAAAAGTCCTTGCCGGAATTTGAGAAGTAAGATTGATCCACCTTTTCATTGCCAAGTTCTGTAAGATGTTGGTCAGCCATCGGCCCCACCATCATCACATGTGGCGTATCGTTCATTACCGAACGGGCAGCAGAAATCGGGTTCTTTAAGTTCCTCACACTTCCGACAGCACCTGCACGCAAATGCCTGCCTTCCATAATAGAAGCATCAAGCTCCACTTCTCCCGCCTGGTTTGCAATGCCACCCTTGCCTGCATTAAATAGCCCTGAATCTTCCATCGATTTGACGGCAAACTCTACGACGTTCAACGCAGACACACCATTCTTCAATTGCTCGCGTCCGGCTAGCAGGACTTCACGCAGCTTTTCCTCTTTGGCCTCATGCGACTGGCTGCCCCAAACCGCACCTCCATGCACAGCAAAGCTGAAGCGTTCTTGCTTCTTGCATTGTTTGCCGAGCGCCATAGCCGGCTGAGTTGAGTGTGGGAGGGTGTAGATTGTAAAGACCACCGCCCACACACAGATGAATAGATAAATACCGCGCATTATTTGATGCTATCACACAGCCATCAAATCGCTAAATGCATAAGTTGCAGCATCGGAAGTCGGCAATTGAGTGCTAACAGGTCTGCTTTGGTAGAACCCTATCGAATCCCGAGTTTCTGCAGCAGGCGGTCTCTTTTCATCAACCACCAACCAGCTTCGATGGGCCAATTCTTGTGGTTCTCATTGAGTTCCAGCTTTTGCTCCGCATGCAAGACCCAATTTGGATCATCCAGAAGCTCTCGCGCCAATGCGATCATATCCGCTTGTCCTGAAGCGATAATTTCTTCGCATTTTTCCACATCCCACAGGAAACCTACAGCCATGGTGGAAATATCGCTATCCGCCCTCACTTGCTGCGCAAAAGGCACTTGGAACCCCTGTTCAATTACCATCCGGCGGGGGCGTTCCTTACCACCCACACCTCCAGTGGAGCAGTCGATCATATCAACACCGGCAGCTTTCAGCATTCTTGCCACTTCCACTGTATCCTCAACTTCCAGACCACCATCGAGCCAATCTGTGGCAGATAATCTGAATGCCAGAGGATAAGCTTCCGGCCAGTTGTTTCTAATTGACTTGGCAATTTCAACGGCAAACCTCGCCCGGTTCTCTAGACTGCCACCCCATTGATCGGTTCTTTGGTTTGCAATTGGAGAAAGGAATTGATGAATAAGAAAGCCGTGGGCCGCGTAAACTTCAATAACCTTGAACCCGGCTTCCATTGATCTTTTCGCAGCTTCTCCAAACGAATTGATTACTCTCGCTATATCAGACTCTGACATCGCTTCTGGTGTTGGCCAACCATCTGCATAAGGAATGGCTGATGGTGCAATTGCCGTCCAGGGATGCTCTCCCCGCTCTGAAACATCTTCGTCATCAACGGGTGTTTCATTGTGCCATGGACGACGCTCTGACGCTTTCCTGCCGGCGTGAGCCAATTGGACACCAGGTACAGCACCTTCAGCCTCGAGAAATTTTGAAATTGGACGCAAGCTTTCGACTTGTTCGTCATTCCAAATACCCAGATCACCATGGGTCCTGCGTCCATCCTGTTCCACCGCAGTTGCTTCTGCATAAACAAGACCAGCACCACCCAGGGCAAAACGGCCCAGGTGCACCATATGCCAGTCATTGGCGACACCATCAATCGCCCTGTACTGGCTCATGGGTGAAACTGCAATTCGATTTTTGAAGGATATATCACGCAGCTGAAAAGGTGAAAAAAGTGTACTCATATTGGCAAACCCTCTTTGTCTCTTACCCCGCTGACAAAAGGGTTTTATCCTTCTTCGCGTTGTCTTACCACAAAGAAATTTTGCACTGGCGTGAGCCCGTTGAAGGAATATTGTTCATCGCCCGAATACCAAACCTGCGTTGAGCGTCCGCCGTCAAATGCAAGAGCTGCATCGCATCCAAAAAATCCGCCCTGTTGCGGGTCTCTCATAACCCAACCCGCTTCATAGAGCGTGAGCCCTACCCGGGTTACAGTTGCGAGGATCACATCTCCGTTTGCCATTGTACAAAGAACAGTTCTCGCTTTGATATCGCCTGAGTTACTTCCCATTGCCCATTTGCCAGAGGGCTCAATCAACATCGGTTTTGACTGAACCACATCAAACTCTCCATCCGGCAATCCAGCATGTGAGGGGGAAAGTTCAAGCCCGTCCGGTTTGAGAGAAACAACTCCGCCAGCATCTGCCCAACCTTTGGATTTCACATCCCCATTCAGTCTCAAATAGCCGATTGGATAGAGCGTCTCACTGCCATTGATGGCAAAGAAACCGGCATTTGAAACCAGAACAGCGCCTTCGGATTCCCCAATATCTTTGGCCTTTGACCCGCGCTGATCATTCTGCTGCACAACAGAAAATGAAAAATTCTCCTGAGATATTCGGAAAGCTGTAACAACAGTACCGGTTTGGGTATTGGCACGGATGACCTGCAACCCAGGTTCAATCTCCATCCACTGGGCTTGCTGGAACGCCTGCACCACATCAAAGGCTCTTTTCGGCGAACCGGAATTTTGAGCAGTCCCATAGACAACCAATCCCAGTGAAAGGGTAAAAGTCGTCAGCAGGAAACCAAAAAAACGAAGCAAACTTTACTCTCCGGCATTTGTAAACAGGATAACTGTTTGCACATCCGCTCACAAGCAAATGGCAACAATTATCCTGATTCTAAAGACAAATTGTGGGAAAATTGGGAAGTTAGTTTGTTCCAAAAGGGCAACAACGAGAATGTTACCTAGTATCTTCTAATGGAATGGATGCTGCTGATTCGATAGCTTGATACACGGACCATATTTGATTGGTTGCCACCAAGAACCTCAATCCGTCCCTTTTTCCTACCAGCGTAAAAGCCCACATGATTACCATATTTGGTGCGAACAATAACAAGATCGCCCTTTCTGGCCTTCTTCAACGGAACTGATTTACCAACCCGTTTCCAGCTTGCAGCTTTCAGATGACCCTTTGGCACCGTCTTACCGGCGCGCTTTGACACGGTTGCGACGAAGGCACCACACCAAGGGGTACTGCGTGGATTGACACCCATGTATTTCCGCAACTTGCTTGTATGTTTCCTCTCATGCAAACCAAGGTAACGCTTGGCTATGCTATAAGTCCCGGCCTCAGCAGTTGTGGAGGCAACCATGTTTATTGGATTGGAAAGGACAAAAGCCGTGGCTGTGACTACGAGCATACCTCGCAATCCGCTAAGAAATCTCTTCAATGTATTGATCCCAAATTATTTCGACAAAGATTTGACGTTGTTAAGCATCAGTCTTTCCCAACCTGCTGCGCGGCAGGTCTCTCCCGAAAACCACATCATTAAGACGCCCATCAGCAGATTAGCTCTGCCGATACGGGAGCGATATTGCGTCTAAAAGTGTTTGAATTGTGTCGCCAAAAACACGCTTTGTTTCAATTGTTACCGCAGGTGAAATTGATTAACAGCTTCACCCGCAAAATTAACATAGATGGCGATTTTGTGTTTCGCTTCAAAGTGTTATAAAACGAATCCTCAGCTTCTTGGCTTTAAGTTTTCCGGATCATAAAGCGGCTCGTAACCTACGCCGGCAACTTCAACCGGATACCGTTCACCGAAGTATTCCACATGGAACTCATTGCCCTTAACTGCCATTTCATGTGGCAGGTAACCAAGCGCAATATTCTTGCCAATAGTCGGTCCGTAGGCAATCGATGTGGTGTACGATCGACGCCCCAACTCATCCACAATTGTCTCACCAGAGTTCGGATCCATAATTGGCAGAATCCCTACCGGATAGCGGGCAGTACCGTCTCCATCGACGTTCTCAGTCATAACAAATGTACACAGTGTAGCAGGTTGATGTTCCCGCGCCCGATATTCTAGGTGCGCTGCTTTACCGACAAAATCAGCATCTTTCACCTTTGGACGCGCAAGGTCGGCTTCATACAGATTGTACTCTGTCAGAAGGTCAGCGTTTTGCAACCGCAGGCTTTTCTCCATACGACGGGTATTCGCGTAGGTTTCCACACCAAATGGCATGACACCTTCTGCTCGAATTGCATCCCAGACAGCAAGACCGTCGTCGTATTTCATATGCAGTTCCCAGCCCTGTTCACCCACATAGGAAATTCTGAACGCGCTCACGTTTTTGCCACCGATGCGAATTTGCTTGATTGCCGCGAACGGGAAATTCTCTACCGTAAGCGCATCCGGGTCTTCCACAACCTTCATTAAGGTTTCACGCGCATTCGGTCCCCATAGACCAATAGTGGTGAAATCCTCAGATACATCTGTGATGTCCACATCAAACCCATGATCTTCTGCCATCCGCTTCATGTAGACAAAATCACGATTTCCTGCATCAGCACCATCGACGAAGCGGTAACGATCTTCCATTCGGAAGACAGTGAAATCCGCTTTCACCATGCCTTTGTCATCAAGGAAGTGCGTATAGATCCCCTTACCGACCTGATTGTCAGCTCCAACGCGAGCCACGCAAAGATATTCCATGAAGGCCACATGATCAGGGCCGGTCACATCATACATCGCAAAATGCGAAAGGTTCACCATGCCCACATTCTCTGACATCTCCAGATGTTCAGCGTTGGAAACACGCCAGAAGTGACGGTTATCCCACTCATTTTCCCGGACAGGCACTCGGTTTCCAAATTTCTCCAAAAGATGTTCATTAGAAGCATAACCATGGGCCCGTTCCCAGCCACCCAGCTCCATGAAATATCCGCCAAGCTCCTTTTCACGCTCATAGAACGGCGATCTACGCACTCCACGACCACCCGCAAACGGCTCCCTTGGATGTACTGCAGGCGTATAGATTTTCTGTGCGGTTTCCGTGCAGCGCGCATGAATGAAATCGCTATCTGTTTGGAACTTGTAAAAACGTGCATAGTCAATCGGATTATGATCTATTTCAGTCCGGCCATCGGTCATCCAGTCAACAAGTAATTTAGCCATGCCTGGTCCGTCTTTCACCCAGATAGCAACGCCATACCAAAGGCCTCTGACATTCTGCGATTCTCCGATTGAAGGACCACCATCGGTTGTTACCTGCAACAGGCCGTTGAAAGAGTAGTTTTCGTTATATCCCAACTCACCAAGAATGGGCGTGAGTTCCATCGCACGTTCCAAAGGCTCGATGATCTGATCCATCTCCAGATCCCGTTGCGATGGTGAAAGACGTGCCTCGGCCTTCTCTAGAATGTCTTTGGGGTGGCACAGACGTGGATTATCCGTTTCATAATAACCCCATTCTATCTGCCCACCTTCTGGCGTCTTAGGATCACCGGTATCGCGCATATAAGCAGAATTACCCTGATCGCGAAGCAAGGGGAAACCGATGTCCTTGCCGGTACCTTCGAATTCATTGTACGGACCAAAGAATGTGAGTGGATGATCCACAGGCATTACAGGCAAATCTTCACCTGCCATCTCGGCAATCAGGCGACCCCATAGGCCGGCGCAGACAACCACATACTCTGCCTCAATAGTACCCCGGTGTGTCTTTACACCCTTGATGCGACCATCCTCGATAATCAACTCGGTTGCAGGCGTATTTGGAAAACTCTGAAGTTTGCCAGTTGCAACGGCATTATCCACCAGGATACCGGCCACTGTTTGAGAGCGAGGTGTAACCAGACCGGCATCAGGATCCCAAAGCGCTCCACGGATTTCGTCTTCTTCAAGAAGCGGAAATTTCTCCTTGGCCTCAGCAGCTGAAATCATGGAAGCTCTAGTACCAAATGCTTTTCCTGAAGCCACTTTCCTCTGGAGTTCAATCCAGCGGTCATCGTCATCTTTGCGGCAAACTTCCAGCCCGCCTGTTTTGGCGTAGTGACCCATCTTCTCAAAGAAGTCGATTGAATAAAGCGTGGTCCAGCAGGAAAGAAAATCATGCGATGTCGCATAACAAAAATCAGAAGCATGGGATGTGGAGCCAATATCAGTGGGCACTGAGGACTTGTCTATTCCAACGATATCTTCCCAACCACGTTCAATCAGATGGTGCGCTACGGATGCGCCTACAATGCCACCCAAACCAACGACTACAACTTTTGCCTTTTTCGGAAACTCTGCCACGTGCTTTCTCCGGTTAACGACCTGTATTTTCCAACAGACTATCAAACGATTTTTGGCAGTTAAACTGTTCTCGGTGCGACAATTTAGGGACGGACATTATCCAAAACACTTCCCCAAGAATAGTTGTATTCCGCACTTGCCCTTTTTCTATTACACTCGGAACAACAAATAACTCTGCCAAGGAACGAGA
>CAWUJF010000058.1:0-10854 GCA_963922405.1 uncultured Hyphomicrobiales bacterium
GCACTGGGTTGAACGCTTCGAAGCTAATCGTGACAAGGTGGTTGAGATGTATGACGAACGTTTTGCACGGATGTGGGAGTTTTACCTGATTTCGTGCGAACTGATGTTCAGAACCGGAAGTCAGCTGGTGTTTCATATGCAGTTGTCCCGCAACCGTGATGGAGCACCGATAGTGCGGGATTACATCACCGACACGCAAAGGGATCTGGAGAAGCTTGAAAAGAAACTGAAGCTGGAGTTGTGAGGCTAGATGAAGCTCTTACTCCGTGTATTCCTTTCAGTTTTATTGGCATTACCGATCGCTACTTCGCCAGTTCAACAGGTGGCGCATGGTCAGCAAAGATATTGTGATCTTGCTCTTGTCCTGGCGATGGATGCGTCTTCCAGCGTGAATTCCAGGGAATATGAGTTGCAGCTCAAAGGCATGGCTTCAGCATTGCTGGATTTCAAGGTGCAGGAGGCGATTGTCTCACTGGGTGGCATGTATATGGCCGGCTTTGAGTGGAACGGCAGAACGAATCAAAAATTGTTGTTTAATTGGACCTGGCTTGAAACGCAGGCTGATATTTTTGCAGTGGCACAGACGCTTGCGAACCATCAGAGAAACTCTGATAAATCTCCCACAGCGCTAGGGGCCGCTCTTGGCTATGCGCACAGGATGTTCCCCAAGCTACCTCAGCCGTGCCAGCGCCAGGTGGTTGATGTGTCTGGTGACGGCATCAACAATGACGGATTGCAGCCGGCAAGCATATACAAGCTTTGGGATTTTGCGAACATAACGGTCAACGGACTTGCCATTAAAGGCTCGGACCCGTTGCATGACAATATTCATCCGGATGTGGAAGATTATTACCGTCAGGAAGTGTTAAGAGGGGGTGGGGCATTTCTGGTAATTGCAGAAAATTTCGAGAGCTTCGAGGAAGCCATGACTCAAAAGCTTCTCAAAGAAATCGTACCCGGACCGATCGGCTCTTTAAAGCAATAAGCTATTTCTTGGCTTTATTAAGCGGAGCAGCTGGTTTGGCTTTATAAATTGTTGCCGCTGCCAGGGCAGGGAACAGAGCTTTTTTAGTGCGTTTTTTTGGCATAGGTCACCTCACTTACATCTTCATGATGGGTATAATGTGGTTAACGGTTGTTTAATAAAGCATGTTTGATTGGACTTACCTTCATGGTAGGCCGATTAAAATTCACAATCAGAAACGATATAGTGAGGAATTTCACAATGCCAAGCCAAAAAGACAAAGCTTCACACTTTCATTCTCTTCATGTGAAAGGGGACCCGGTGGTTCTCTACAATATCTGGGATCCAGGAAGTGCAAAGGCTGTGGAAGGGGCGGGCGCCAAGGCATTGGCCACAGGTAGCGCACCGGTTGCTATGGCGCAGGGTTATGGCGATGGTCAGCAGCTTCCAATGGACGTTTCCCTGTCTAATGCAAAGGCAATTGCCGAGCGCACTGATCTGCCACTTTCCCTAGATTTTGAAGGTGGTTATGCGGTTGAACCGGCAGAAATTCAGGCAAATGTGGCCAAGGCTTTGGAAACCGGAGTTGTGGGTTTCAATTTCGAGGACCAGATTGTGGGTGGGGATGGGCTTTATGACATGGATACGCAGGCTGCCCGTGTGGCTGCAGTACGTGTGGCGATCGACGCAAGTGGCGTTGATGCCTACATCAATGCAAGAACAGATATATTTCTGAAAAATAAGCCGGATACTCACAATGATGCGATGCTTGAAGAGGCGATAGCCCGGGCAAAGGCTTATGAGGATGCGGGAGCAAGTGGTTTCTTTGCGCCTTTGCTTATTGATGAGGCTATGATCGGGAAACTGTGTGAAGCTACCAACCTACCGGTGAACATCATTGCATTGCCAGGATGCCCACCAAAGGCCAAACTGGCAGAATTGGGCGTTGCACGGTTGAGTTATGGGCCGGTTGCCTACAAACAGGCTATGGCGGGTCTAGCGCAAGCGGCAGCTGAGGCTTTTGCCTGATCCGTTTGTGCATTCCAATAGTGGAAAGTTGCAGGCAAGAATTTCTTTGCCGACCAAAAATGTTTATGGTCGGTTGATGATTCAAATGCGGATACACGGATGAAAGCCTATCTCGATTTAATGAGCCATGTTCTGGAAAACGGTACTGATCGTGGGGACCGGACCGGAACCGGAACGCGTTCGGTTTTTGGCCATCAGATGCGATTTGATCTGTCCGACGGGTTTCCCATGGTGACAACCAAAAAACTGCATCTGCGATCCATCATCATTGAGTTGTTGTGGTTCCTGAAAGGGGAAACCAATATTGGCTGGCTCAAGGAAAATGGTGTTTCCATCTGGGATGAATGGGCAGATGAAAACGGCGAACTCGGCCCGGTATACGGATATCAGTGGCGTTCGTGGCCAACACCCGAAGGCAGTTCTGTCGACCAGATTGCTGCGCTTGTTAAGTCTCTGAAAGAAAATCCGAATTCCAGGCGTCATATTGTGAGTGCATGGAACCCGGCACTTGTCGATGATATGGCATTGCCGCCTTGCCACTGCCTGTTTCAGTTCTATGTGGCTGACGGAAGACTGTCGTGTCAGCTTTATCAGCGTTCTGCAGATATTTTCCTGGGTGTGCCGTTCAACATTGCATCCTATGCGCTACTGACCATGATGCTGGCGCAGGTTTGCGATCTGGAGCCGGGTGATTTTGTGCACACGTTTGGCGATGCGCATCTTTATCACAATCACTTTGAACAGGCGCGGGAGCAAATTTCCCGGATTCCCTATGATCTGCCGACCATCAAAATCAACCCGGATGTGAAGGATCTCTTTGCCTTTACCTATGAAGATTTTGAGCTTGAAGATTACCAGTTCCATCCTCACATCAAAGCGGCTGTAGCAGTATGATTGATCTGCCTGTAGCTTTGGTTGTGGCCGTTGCCCAAAACGGGGTGATCGGAATGGAAGGGGGAATGCCGTGGAAACTTTCCACCGATCTTAAGCGCTTTAAACGTGATACACTGGGCAAGCCGGTTATCATGGGACGAAAGACTTTTGAGAGCATTGGAAAAGCTCTGCCTGGCCGGCTCAACATCGTGGTTTCGCGATCCGATTTTGTGGCTGATGATGTGGTGCACGCACAAAGCGTGGACGTGGCACTTTTCCTGGCTCAAGGGTGGGCGGTAGAAAATGATGCCGATGAAATTTGCGTGATTGGTGGTGGGCAAATCTATAAGGACACGATTGCTTCTGCGTCCAGGCTTTACGTTACTCACGTGCTGGCTGAGCCGGATGGAGATACGAGATTTCCTGAGATTTCGGATGCCCATTGGCGCCCGGTAGAGCGGGAAGAAGTTCCCAAAGGCGAAAAAGACACCGCTGAAACCCTTTATGTGGTTTACGAGCGGATTTAGAATTTGATTCCGCAATCGGCTGCAAACCTCTAATTTTGAAGCGTTTTGTGAGGATTTTGAGAGGGTTTTCAGAAAAAGTGCCGGTCTTGTTTACTCTTGCGTCATATTCACGCATCAGTGACATTGAAAGCGTGGCCTTGCATCCCTATAACGTAGGTAACAGAATCCCGGTTAATCGACCCGGAAAACAAGAAGGATACTAAATGCCCTGGAGTAATCAGAGCGGAGGCGGTGGCCCTTGGGGCGGCGGCGGAAATAACGGAAAGAACGGAGGCGGCGGCGGCCCCTGGGGAAATGGTGGCGGTAATCGCCCTCCCGGCGGTGGCGGCGGCGGTGGTGGCCAGCAACCGCCTGATCTTGAGGAGATTATCCGCAAAGGTCAGGATCAACTGCGCAGAGCTATGCCCGGTGGCGGTGGTTTCAATGCGCTGACGCTTGGTATTGGTCTCGTAGTGGTTGCCGCACTTTACCTTACTCAGGCATTTTACACGATCCAGGAAGATGAGCTCGGTGTAGAACTCAGATTTGGTAAGCCAAAGCCGGAAGTCTCTGAAGCGGGTCTGCATTTCCATTTCTGGCCGATTGAAACTTACGAGATTGCAAAGACTGCTGAGAACCAGATCAACATAGGTTCAACCGGTGGTCGTGCCGGTGCATCCGGTCTGATGCTTTCCGGTGACCAGAATATCGTGGATGTGGCATTCTCAGTTCTGTATCAGGTTACTTCACCTAACGATTTCCTTTTCAACGTCAGTGACCCCGAAGGCATGGTACGCCAGGTTGCTGAAAGCGCCATGCGTGAGGTGGTGGGCAGAAGCCCTGCGCAGGATGTCTTCCGGGATAATCGTCAGGGTATTGCAGATGAAGTTCGTACAATTACTCAATCGACCCTCGATAGTTACGGTGCGGGTCTGCAGATCAATGCTGTAAACATCGAGGATGTGGCGCCGCCTCGTGAAGTGGCCGACGCGTTTGACGAAGTGCAGCGTGCGGAACAGAACGAAGATCAGTTCATCGAAGAAGCCAATCAATATGCCAACCGTATTCTGGGTGCTGCCCGCGGTGAGGCTGCTCAGATTGGTGAAGATGCGGCAGCTTATAAAAACCGTGTCGTGGAAGAAGCAAAGGGTGAGGCGCAACGGTTCATTCTGGTTTATGATGAATACGCGAAAGCACCTGAAGTGACTCGTAAGCGTTTGTTCCTTGAAACGATGGAGCGGGTCTTGGGTGACTCCAACAAAGTGATTGTGGAACAAGGTGGCGGACAGGGCGTTGTGCCTTACCTCCCGCTTCCGGAAATCAACAATCGCCGTAACCAAAATACAACAGCGGGAGCTCAATAATGGGAAATAAACTACCAGCCCTTCTTATCGTATTGGCGCTTGCTGTTTACGCGCTTTTCAGTTCACTCTTCGTGGTGAATGAACGTGAGCAGGCGATTGTTCTTCGCTTTGGTGAAATCAAGCGGGTTGAGACCGAGCCGGGTCTCTACTTCAAACTGCCATTGGGCATGTTTGGCCTTGATACAGTTCAAATCGTTGAAGACCGTCTTTTACGCTTTGATCTGGATGATATCCGCGTTCAGGTTTCCGGTGGTAAATTTTACGAAGTGGATGCGTTCCTGACTTATCGTATTGAAGATGCCAGAAAGTTCCGTGCTCAGGTTTCAGGCAGTCTGCAACTTGCCGAACAGCGTCTTCGTACACGTCTCGATGCTGCATTGCGCCGTGTTTACGGTCTTCGTGGATTTGAGGCAGCCCTTTCTGCTGAGCGTCTTGAGATGATGCGGGAAGTACGTGATGCGATCCGTCCGGATGCAACGTCGCTTGGTCTAAAAATCGACGATGTGAGGATTCGCAGGACAGACCTTACCGCTGAAGTTTCTGACCAGACCTTTGCTCGAATGAATGCGGAACGTCTGGCTGAAGCTGAGCGTCTTCGTGCCCGTGGTCAGGAAGCAGCTCGCCGGATCCGTGCGAGAGCGGACAGACAGGTTGTGGAGATCAAGGCTGCGGCTCAAAGAGATGCAGAGATCCTTCGCGGTGAAGGTGAAGGTGAGCGTAATCGCATCTTTGCAGATGCCTTTGGTCGTGATCCAGAATTCTTTGAGTTCTATCGTTCTATGACTGCTTATGCACAGGCATTGCAGGAAAATGGTACAACAATGGTTTTGTCACCGAACTCTGACTTTTTCAGGTATTTTCAGGATCCTAACGGTGCACCCCGACAGTAAATTGTTGCGGGGGCATCAATTGTGTCGGATCTAGTTGTTGGCCTCGCTTTAGTTTTAGTCATTGAGGGGGTACTGTATGCAGTATTCCCCAATGCTATGAGGCGGATGGTGGAAGACCTGGCAAAATTACCCGACAATAGTTTGCGTATGGCGGGTTTGGTTGCGTTGGTTGCCGGAGTTTTCATAGTCTGGTTAGTGCGAGGGTAATCTGACGCAATTCTCACAGGATGTTTTATTGTCATTGCCTAATGAGAGCGCTAAATTTCCTGATGAATCGACATTGTCGAAGGCTAAGATTTGCCGGAATGACGATGTAGGAATGAATTGAACAGAAATCATATTGCATCCTTATTTTTGGAGGAAATACAATAATGAAAGCCGGAAAATTTCTAGCAAAACTTTTTAAGACCAATGTGGCAGCAATAGCCATGGTGGCAGTGGTTGGGGTAACCGCACCTGTGGCTGTAACACCAGCTTCGGCCCAAGGCCCAGCTTCAGTGGCGGACCTGGCTGAAGGTTTAATGTCAGCCGTGGTCAATATTTCCACATCGCAAAACGTTCCACAAAGAAGAGGTGGCAACAATATTGTACCTCGTGCTCCTGAAGGTTCACCTTTCCAGGATTTCTTTGATGAATTGTTCCCACGTGGTGAAAACAACGAAAACGGAAACAACAATAACCGCGCTCCACGGACCCGTAACTCTTTGGGTTCGGGCTTCGTACTCAATGCGAAAGAAGGCATTGTGATCACCAACAACCATGTGATTGCAGATGCTGACGAAATTACAGTCAATTTCAGTGACGGATCCAAGCTGGTGGCTGAACTGGTTGGAACCGATCCGAAAACCGACATAGCGGTTTTGAAAGTTAAGCCCGAAACACCGCTTACTGAAGTGAACTTCGGCGATTCTGACAAATCCAGAATTGGTGACTGGGTTATGGCTATCGGTAACCCGTTCGGCCTTGGCGGAACTGTGACGCTGGGAATTGTGTCAGCTGTTGGTCGTGATATTTCATCGGGGCCTTATGACAATTACATCCAAACAGATGCATCCATTAACCGAGGTAATTCAGGTGGCCCGCTGTTTAATATGTCAGGTCAAGTGATCGGCATTAACACAGCAATCATCTCCCCATCTGGTGGATCTATTGGTATCGGTTTCTCCATCCCTGCAAATCTGGCTGTGCGAGTGGTGGATCAACTGGTCGAGTTTGGTGAAACCCGCCGCGGATGGCTTGGCGTGCAAATTCAGACTGTGACTGACGAGATTGCTGAAAGCCTCGGTCTTGATGAGGCATCTGGCGCGCTTGTTTCTGGTGTGGTCAAGGATGGGCCTGCTGAAAAGAGTGGTATTCTTTCAGGTGACATCATCCTGACATTCGACGGTAAAGATGTGGCGGAAATGCGTGATCTACCGATTATCGTCGCGGAGACCGCTGTCGAAAAAGAAGTGGATGTGATTGTTCTGCGCAAGGGTGAACGCAAAACTGTAGGCGTGACCCTTGGACGTCTGGAAGATGGTGAGAAGAAACTTGCTTCCCTTTCAACCGGCAAGCCTAAAGAGGATGACAAACCTGAGGTGAAGAGCTTCCTTGGTATGAGCCTTGCGGAATTGAATGAGAAAATCCGCGAAGAAGGTGACATCAAAGAAGACACCAAGGGCCTGATCATCACTGATGTGGAAGGTGGTTCAGCTGCTGAAGATAAAGGTATCCGTAAAGGTGAGATCATCGTGCAGATCGGTCAGGAGCCCGTGGAAACTCTTGCAGATGCAGAAAAGCAGATTGCGAGCCTAAAAGATCAAGGTCGCAAGAATGCATTGCTTATGGTCGCAACAGCTGCTGGTGATATCCGCTTTGTTGTGGTGCGGATTGAATAGTCCCACACCTTCAGAAAATGATTCAAAGGGGCTTTCTAAGCCCCTTTTTTATTTGGGTTTTCGATAAAGTAAGTAAGATGCTTTTTGAGGTGAGAATATTCATCCGGCACACCGGGATGGTCGAAGTCACGCGAAGGGTCGCGGGTCATGCCAATACGCTGCATGACTGACAGTGATCGATAGTTGTTGTGCACGGCGAAAGAGACGATTTCGGGCAATTCGAGTTCTTCAAAACCGTAATGCAGCAAACGCTTAGCGCTCTCGGTAGCATAACCTTTTCCCCAATATTGGGGCGCCAGACGCCAGCCGATCTCCATCAGGCCTTCAAAGGTTTCGTCTTCAACAGTTGCGTCGGCCAGGCCACAAAACCCGAGCACTTCTCCGGTTTCTTTCAGTTCAAGCGCTGTAAAACCAAAACCGTCTTGCTTGATGCCTTTACGAATACGATCCATCATCTGGGATGACTGCTCATAGTCACGTCTGAACGGAAAGAACTCCATGACAGTTTCGTCTGAATTTATGTGGTAAAACAGATCACGATCTTCATCTTTCCAGTTGCGGATGATCAGGCGATCGGTTTCCAGGTGAAACTCAGCCATGAACAAAATCTCCTTCCCTGTATCCCTGAAGATAAAGGAGGGATGTGAGATCACCGTGATTGATTTCAATTTCTGCTTCGGCTGCCACAGTGGGTTTTGCATGCAAAGCTACACCGGTTCCCGCCAGTTTGAGCATGGGCAGGTCGTTTGCGCCATCTCCCACTGCGATAAAATCTTCTGCAGTAAGTCCTTTCGTCGAAGCTATGTCGTTTAATGCATCCACTTTCGCTTCTGCACCCAAAACGGGTAGGCGGACCTTGCCGGTCAAAGCGCCTTCTTCTTCTTCCAGGATATTGGCCCTGTTTTCATCAAACCCAAGCATTTCAGCGATCCTGGACGTAAACATTGTAAATCCACCGGAAACGAGGGCACTGTAATAGCCGTTCGCTTTCATCGTCTGCACAAGTGTCTTGCCACCGCTTGCAAGTGTGATCCGATTATCAATGATTGTATCGACAACTGACAGGTCGAGGCCTTCCAGAAGCGCTACGCGTTCATGCACGGCGGGCTCGAATTCGATTTCCCCATTCATGGCTCGGGCTGTGATTTCCGAGACTTTTTCTTTCAGGCCCACTTCGGCGGCCAGTTCATCAATGCATTCCTGGTCGATCATGGTGGAATCCATGTCTGCAATCAGGACTGATTTGCGCCTGGTGGCGGCCTCTTGAATTGCAAAGTCGATCGGCTTGTCTTCGGTTACTGATCGCAGCGCATTTGTACACATGCGTTTGCTTGCACCTTCTGCAAGCGGTAAGTCACAGGAAATGCCCTCACCAAGCCAAACGATTTCTGTTGCGCCGACACTTGCTCTTGCCATTTCCACCAGTTCAGGCGACAGAAGGCGTGTTTGAGGATTTGCGATGAGTGTTGCAACAAGTGTCATGGGTTATGCCAAACATGGAAATTGATGAAGATATTGTGTTGATAGCTGGCCCGACGGCCAGCGGCAAGACCTCAAAGGCAATTGAAATTGCAAAGAGCAGTGGTGGCGTGATCATCAATACTGATTCCATGCAGGTGTATCGGGAACTGCGGTTGATAACTGCACGGCCAACGGCTGAAGAAGAAGCCATGGCTCCTCATTTTCTGTTCGGTCATGTGTCCGGCAGGGAACCTTACTCAGTTGCGCAGTGGCTGGCGGATGTCTCAAACCTGCTGGATGAGCCGGAGATCAACAGTGGTAAAATCATATTTGTGGGTGGAACAGGGCTTTACTTCAATTCTCTTCTGGATGGAATTTCACCAGTTCCAACCGTTGATCCCGGCATCCGCACTAAATGGCGTGAGGCTTCCCAGAGTCAATCGAGTGAGTTGCTGCACAACCATCTAAAAGCCGTTGATCCAACAATGGCTGAGCAATTGAATGCCAACGACACTCAAAGAATTATCCGTGCGCTGGAAGTGATCGAGAGCACCGGCATCTCACTGCTCGATTGGCAGAAAAAGAAGGGGAAGCCGGTACTGGATAAGGATAGGTCAATCCATAAATTGCTGATCATGCCCGAAAGACCGATCCTGCATGAGCGGATCAATCAGCGGTTTGACCAGATGGTTGAAGAGGGTGGGCTGAAAGAAGTGGAGGAATTGCTTGAACTCGACCTGCCAGAAGGGAGTTCTCTCATGAAAGCGATCGGTGTGCCCCAACTTGCTGCTCACTTGAGGGGGGAACTGACGATTGAAGAAGCGATAGAGCAGGCAAAAGCAGCGACCCGCCAATATGCGAAACGTCAATGTACGTGGTTCAATAATTCCTTTGATGAGAGCTGGAATCTGATCTCATAACTTTCATTCGACTGAATAGATTTGAAATTTTGCGCAATTTGTATTCTTCTATTGAAGTATATCGAATTGTTGCTGGAGGAGTTTCATGTCTGTACGTCAAACAATTGTAGACTGTTATGATGCCTATTCTGCGCGTGATCTTAAAACTGTAATGGATTCATTTTCCGAGAATGTCTGTTATGAGTGGACGGCTAGTCCTGATCATTCGAAGTGGTGTGGCTGTTATGATGGCAAGGAGCGCATGGTTGAAAGGCTTGGTGCATTGGCCGATGAATTTGATTATCTGGAGTTTGAGCTGATCGACCTTCTCGTGGACGGTGACAAAGCGGCCAGTCGTGTGCGAATGAAGTTGAGGAACAAGCAGACCGGTAAGGAATTCACCAATCATTCCGGCCATTTCTGGACGTTTGAGGGTGATAAGTGTGTTCACTTCATAGAGTATTATGATTCAGCGCTGGTGATGGCTCATACCAACTAACTGTTGAATTGACGAGCTCTACGGGAAGAAGAGGCGTTGCTGCCTGAAGATTTCCCACATTTTTTCGCCGATCAGGCAGTCGTAATCCGTATCGTTGATCTTTTCCGGGCTGATGTTTTCCTTGTCGGCTTCCTCCCGATAAGCCAGTTCAAGCACAAGCTTCTGTCGTACCGCTTTGGGGAACTGTTCCCAACTTAGCACCGGAATGACAAAGGCGCCTGGACCACCAATGACACACTGTCGATAATATTCATCTAAGTCATCCAGGCTGAAGAAGCCTCCGGCTCCATCCCTGGTCATCAGGGGAAGGCCATTGATTACAATGCCTTTTGCCAAAGTATCCGCCCGGGCTGGCAAAACAGGTCTGCCCTGATTGTTCGGTCCATCGCCGGAAACATCTATGATCATGCGATTGGAAATGAAGCCGTTTTGTTCAAAAAGAGTAGAGGTATAATCAAGCGCGCCGGAAATGGATGTGCGGCGCAATCC
>CAWUJF010000059.1:0-10757 GCA_963922405.1 uncultured Hyphomicrobiales bacterium
AGGACGTCGATCAGTTTATCAAGTCCGCTGATGGTCTTGAGTCAGAGCGTGAAAAAACAATCGGCCAGCACATCGGCTACCGCTATGATGTGAACCTGTTGCCGGATTATGACCGCCTGACGGACTTCCTCAAAGGTTATATGGAATTCATGGGCTGGGAAGACCTCAACTGGCTGGAAGATGTGCATATGGGTTATGACGACGGCAAGGCCGCTGTTTTCGACCGTAACATCAACGGCTGGGTGGCGATCCCGGAAGAAATGGATTTGCCGGACAACCAGCAGGACCGGGACATGATTGCGCGTGAACTTCTGATCAAGTTCCAGATGTCACCGGATCATCCAATGGTGCAGCTCAACGAGGCTTATCGCAAGTTCTAACCGGGCTATAAATCAAGTCACAAACCCCCATCTCGAAAAACTTCGGGTGGGGGTTTTCTTTTGGTGCATTCAGTCCAGCATCGCCCGAACTATGCGGTTTAGACGTTGCAAGTCAAATACGGGTGAATGTTTAGATGAGCGGGTACTTCCTACCACAACATCATGTGTTAGCTTCACTTTGAAGAGTATTGTCATCTAACCTATGAGGATCAGTAGACGTGGAAACAGAAAGAATCCTGCTCATCGGTGGTGTAGCTCTGGTCAAAGGAAAGGTTCAGGACGCTGGGGTGATAATGGTAGAAATATGTTATGAATTGGAGCCAATGCTTAGAAAGGTCGAATTTACAGAAAGAGCTCCCTTCTATACCATAAGCTTAATCATTAGGTTTGGAGACCAAAATTCTCTTGAGCCTGAGTATCAGCGTATCAGTAGAAAGTATGATGAGCTACCTGTCGCTATTGAAGTCGACATGGCGCGGATTAGAAGACAACCCAAAGAGATTCTGAAACCGATTTTCGGTAGAGCCACAATGATTGTATTGAGAAATGTGGCGTTGAAATATAATTTGCCCTCAGAATTTTTGGATGAGGCAGATAAATTGTACGAATGACTTACGCGCCCAAAACACTGCACGGAAACCTTTTGATATGAAGAAGGTTGTTTACAAAAGGACGGAACAAAATTCTGTCGACTTTTGCATTGCAACTGGTGGTGATGAAGTTGTTATAAATGCAGACTTTGGAAGAAGGCCGAACAAGGTTGAGCTGGAGGATTTTGTTTTATTTCTGGAACCTATAAAGCAAGTCCGAAATGGCTATAGATTTTACTTTGGATTGACACTCATACAAATCAGTGAAATGGACGGAAAATACATATTCACTGAGCAGAAATCTGACGATGGATTATTCTCAGATAGACTAGACCTCTCATTATCCAGATGGAGTGCGCAAAGTTTCATTTGTGCTTCATATTCGTTGCCCTGGAATTTCTGTGACCCCCAGAAGATGCTTACTTTCACACCTAGCGCCTTGTCTGGCGATCGACTGATTGAAGGAGTAAGAGACGCGGAGGATGAGCATAATTCAGGTTGGTGGATTATGTCTGATGAACCACCAGAGAATGAGGGAAAATATGAGCAGGTAGCTGTAGCGCAGGTCGTACACAACCATCCAGAAATTTCTCAATTTCTAGGAATACCTGTTGGATATTCATTCAGTTTTGACGGCCAAAATACATATGTGTGGCAAGGTGAATAACTTTCACTAACGTTCGCCCATAAATGTACTTCTACTCGCCCTTTCTGGATTGCGCATATGATTTGGCGAACCAGATGACAGCTCCGGCCACCACACCCCAGAAGGCGCCACTTACACCCATCAGCGTCATGCCGCTGGCAGCGATAAGAAATGTGATCGCTGGTGCTTCCAGCTGACTACTATCCTGAAAAGCTGCTGAAACTGAATTGACCAATGCGGGAATGAGCGCAAGGCCCGCAACCGCCGTGATCAGCGCTGCCGGGGCAAGGCTAGCAAGTGATGTGACGAGACCCGCTGCAAAAGCCAATAAAACATAGGCAATGCCCGATGTGATCGCTGCCCAGTAGCGCACTGCCGGATCGCGCCCAGCATCTTCCCCCGCCATCATGGCCGCAGTTATCGCAGACATATTCACTGGAACCGCGCCGAACGGTGCTATCAACAGGCTAACAAGGCCAGTGTTGCGGATTAGTGGTTGCCGTTTCACCGGATAATTATTGAGCTCCAACACCGCGAACCCCGGGATGTTCTGCCCGGCCATGGTCACCAGATAAAGCGGCAATGCAACAGAGATGAAGGACTGTATCGTGAAGATAGGTGTGAGCGCTGTAAATTCCGGAAGCAAGATTGTGCCGCTGCCCGTTTCCACACCGGAAGTATCCACCACAAAATATAGGACAACCAGAAATGTGATCACCGCCAGTGGCATGGCTGCAAGCTTGTTCCACATCAGCCCGATTAGCCAGGCAGCAAGAACGGGCAGTACTAGAAGCGGAATGGAACCAAGCGCCAAAGCTGGCGCAAAACAGAGTTTCAACAACACCCCTGCCAGCAGGCCGTTTGCAATGGGTTTGGGAATGGCGGCCACAACCCGTCCAAGCGCTGGCACAAACCCGGTGAACAGGATAAGGGCGGCACAACAAATCATAGCACCAACCGCTTCGTTGAAACCGCCGGGGAGCGCCACGCTTGCCGCAAGAAAGGCAGCGCCCGGGGTGGACCAGGCAACCGCTGCCGGCGTGCGGGTAATGGCCGGAAGCCAGATACTGCAAATTCCCATCCCAATGGTTGCAAAGAACAATCCCGTTGCCGCCTGCGCTTCACTGGCACCCATGGCAGTGAGCCCCGCAAGCACAATCGCGAAAGAGGCTGAATATCCCACAAAAGCGGCAAGCAAACCCATATAGATGGAAGGGGCGGAAAGGTCTTTAAACATTTCTTGAAAAATTATGGTCGTTACCGCGCCACTCTCACATAAGGGTCAGGTGAGTGCAATATGATGTATGTGCAGAAAAAACAGAGTTTTGAGTTAGACCGCTTTTCCGCAATTAGCGACCCCTAAACAGCTTTTGAATACTGGAACTGTTCCTCCAGATAATATGCGTCGAATTGTGATGCGATAATCCGTGTAAACGGTCGCGCAGCTTCGTTGATCTTGAGAACCGTGCCCTCTATCTGGCACAGATCAAATCGATCAGCAGCCGCAAAGAACAGGGCATCTTCAAGGCAGCGATCTGCCAGTGAAGGTGACTGATCGGCGAGATCGGCAAAGTCGAACCTGAAATCACACATCAAGCGTTCAATCACATGACTTCGCAACTGATCTTCCATGGAGAGTTTCAAACCCTTGGCCTTCGTCAAACGTCCGGCGAATATCTCAGCTTCATACTGGGGTGTGGCAACAATATTCTGCACATAGGCGTCCGGGAAGCGGCCGATGGAAGACGCACCGAAGCTCAACATGGTTTGATGGGTATCGGTCGTGTAACCCTGGAAATTCCGCTTCAAGGTTCCCGCTCGCTTCGCATGAGCGAGATCATCATCAGGCTTTGCAAAATGATCTATGCCAATCGCCTCATAGCCTGCAGAAATAAGACACTGCGTTGCCGATTGGGAGTGTTCATAACGCTCAAAACTGTCTGGCAGATCTTCGGTTTTAATCAGTCTTTGATGTTTCTTCAGCCATGGCACATGGGCATAACCAAACAATGCCATGCGATCCGGTTGAAGGCTGATGCATTGCTCGATTGTTTTTATAAGCCGGCTTTCATGCTGCAAGGGGAGGCCGTATAGCGCATCAATGTTGATGGAGTTGACGCCTGCTTCCCGCAATTCCCAAACCACGTCTCTCGTTTCTTCGTAACTTTGTGGCCGGTTGATCGCTTCCTGAACCTCGGGTGAAAAGTCCTGAACGCCGAGGCTCGCGCGCGTTACGCCAAATTCCCTGAGCGTTGAGATAGTGGATTCATTCACATCGCACGGGTCGATCTCGATGCTCACTTCGGTGTCCGCTCCAAAGCGGAACGTGAGATCAAGTGCATCTCTCAAACGGATCAGCTCATCGCTTTTTAAAAGGCTCGGCGAGCCACCCCCCAAATGCAGATGCTTGAGCAACGGCCGGAAACCAAGCCTTTCATTAAGAAGCTCCATTTCTTTGGCAAGCGTGCGAACATAACGCGAGATCGGCGCATATTTGAGAGTATGCTTTGTGTGGCAACCACAAAACCAGCAAAGGCGGTCGCAGTAGGGAATGTGCAAATAAACGGAAACCTCTTCCCGTGGATCAAGACTTTCCAGCCCCTCCTCAAATACCTTCGTACCAATTTCAGGTTTGAAATGGGGTGCGGTCGGATAGCTTGTATATCGCGGTACAGGTTTTGAATAATTTTCCAGGATTGCCTTATAGTCCATCAACCGAATTCCTCAGATAATGCGTTTCTCGACACCTATGTACGGGAATAAGTCAATCGTCATTGACATGAATCAAAGACAAACCGCTTGTCACTGTTATTTTGGATGCATGAACATATGGGAGGTTAGCGTTGAACTTCTTTACAAAATCTGCGTCCAGGCTGGAACTCCTCCAGCAAATGATGGAACGCACCGGATCAGAAATTGAAACGGATTTTGCCCTCTCTGGTGGGCAGAACCTGAAGTCGGCAATGGTTGCTTGCCTTGGCTGCAAACATGAGGAAGCGTGCAAATCCTGGTTGGCCATGAATGAAGGAAAAGCAACGGCACCGGGCTTTTGTGCGAATGCGGATCGTTTGAACGCACTTAATGATCATTGAATTTGGAGCTGAAATCTGTTGGGCGAGATCCATCACAGTTAGATGGATCTCGTCATTTTTTATGAGGGAAGGGCATCAGCCGCGTATTGTTCAATAAACTCTGCCGATGGTGGTATAGGCTTGATCACATCAATCAAAACGCCATTCGGGTCGCGGGTGATAAAGTGACGTTGACCAAAAGCCTCGTCTGTCAGTGGTTTCAGGATCGGTAGTCCGGCTTTCTCCACACGCTGGAATTCCGCGTCCACGTCGTCCACCTCGAAGTTCAGGATCAAGCCATTTACCGTTCCGTGTCCTTCCGTGGGAATTGTCTCATGATCGCTCTTCAGGATAGCGATATTGACGCCCTCATCCTCACTCGATTGCAGATGACAATACCAGTCAGAGTCAAAACTTACCTTGAAGCGAAGATGATCCACATAGAAGGCTTTTGTGGCCGCCACATCTTCCGTCTGGATCACGGGATAATATTGGGTGCATTTCATTGTTGCGTCTCCTTTGAAAAAAACATACAGTCTGTATGTAAATGAAATATAAACATACAGGCTGCATGTATGCAAGAAAAAAATGAAACACGTTCCAATAAGGCTCGTACTGAAGCAACCCGCGCTGCACTCATTGGCGCTGCCAGGGCCTTGTTTGCGGAAAAGGGATATGCGGAAACATCCACACCGGAAATTGTGAAGGCGGCAGGGGTTACCCGTGGTGCGCTCTATCACCACTTCGAAGATAAAGAGGCAATCTTCCGCGCTGTGGTGACCGAAGAATATATGGCTGTAGCTGATGAGATTTATGCTTCTGCCAAGTCTGCACCCGGTTCGGCGATTGATGCATTGAAGCAGGGCGGACGTGGATATCTCCGCGCGATGGATAGCCCGGGGCGTGTGCGCATCCTGCTTCTGGATGGACCCGCTGTTCTGGGACAGATCGAACTGGACCGGATCGATCGGGATACTTCAGCAGATACATTGCGGGTTGGGCTGGCAGAAGCCATGCAGGCAGGTGACATTAGAAACCTGCCCATTGACGCTTTGACCGCGCAGCTCTCAGCCATGTTCGATCGCGCTGCTTTGGCTGTCTCGGAAGGGGAAAGTCCGGACGATCATCTCAAGGTACTGGACGCGCTTGTTTCGACCTTGAAATAAGAATGACCTCCTCCGTATCGCAAAAATTCAACACTGGTGAAGTGCGACAGAAGTTGTTTGATGCGGGGCTAGCTGATATGCGTGGCGCATGTCTGGTTTAGCCCTCAGAAAAAATCCTGCACTTGTTCCCAGCTGTCTGACACATATTGTACAGGACGGATTTGGCTCGAGCATGTCCGTATTGCTGATCGTGCTCGCCGAGACATTTGGTCTGTCTTATACCCAGGTTGGTTTATTGAAGGGACTGCGCTCCGGCGCTCAGGCCACTTTGGAAGTATTCTCCGGTTGGATTGCTGAACGAATGGGAGATGCTGTCCTGTTGATGTTTGGGTTAAGCTTTCTTGGTCTTGGATTTCTGGCACTTCCGTTTGCGTCCAACATCGGCATTATCGGCCTTTGCTTTCTGGTAATCGGTGCAGGAACAGCGCTCCATCATGCGCCTTCGTCTTCATTGGTTGTAAACAACAGTGCAGCGGAGCAACAAAGTGGTGCCCTGGGAATATACAATGCTTCTGGCGATGTGGGAAAACTCGTCTTCACAGGTGTATTCAGCTTAGGCATTGGCCTTGGTGTTGCGTGGTACGAAATCAGTTTCTTCTTTGGTGTGCTTGCTCTTGTCGCCGCATTTAGCGTGTGGCTGATGGCCCGTAATGTCCCGTCCGAGATCATGCGAAAACGCGCTACAGGCTCTACGGACCAAGGGGGTGAAAAAACAAAAGGTTGGGGAATTCTGGATTGGCGCTCGTACCGCGTACTCTTGTTTGTCTCCAGCATTGATACAGGTGTTCAAACAGTGGGCATCATATTCGCACCCTTCATAATGGTTGCGAAGGGATTGCCTGTTTCAATAGCAACGGCAGGTGCAGTGATCTTACTGGCTGGTGGGGTTTTCGGTAAGGCATGTTGCGGCTTCCTGGCTGCAAAAATCGGACCTTTCAAGGCGTTTGCCCTTGTGCAGATTCTAACAGCCATCGGACTGGTTTTGGTCGCCATATCACCTGGTTGGATCGCCTTGTTTTTGCTCTTTCCACTCGGCTGTGTGCTGCAAGGGTCATCATCCATCACATACGGACATGCCTCCAAACTCATCCAGCCAGAAAAAATGGCGCGCGGTTACGCACTGCTTTACGCACCCGGATCATTTGCTTCTATCATCAGCCCGATCATTTTCGGCTGGTATGCAGATGGCAACGGAATAGACAACGCCACGTTTCTAATGTCGCTTTTTGTCCTGCTTTCCATTCCACCAATGGCGATGTTGAAGGCATCAAACGGCGAATGATGAACCGCATGGCTCACCGACGTGCCTTCAACGTCCTGAATAATGATCTCAGCTTCACCCTATCTCGGACTTTAGAAAATCAATCATTGCGCGCACCTTTTGTGGCAGATAATACCGGTTCGGATAAAGTGCCCAGGCTGACGTATCAAATACAGTTGCAGTGCATTCATAGTCGGGCAGAAGCGCCACCAAGCGGCCCGAACGCACATCATCATCGACCATCCAATTTGCCAACATCGCCACACCAAGCCCCATCCGGGCAGCGCGTCTGAGCGCAAGGGCATTGGAAATCATCATGTTGCCCTGAACCGGCACATCAATCGCATCGCCATTCGTTTTCCTGAAAGACCAATTGTCGCGAAGGCCCGGAATTGAAAACTTGAGACAGCTGAGCTGCGTCAGATCCTGAGGTTCTGAAATCTTCACCTGGGTTTTTAGATATTCAGGGCTCGCCACAATGCGGTAGCGCGTTGCCATCATTTTTGTGGAAACAAGATCGCCAGACGGTGCAGGGGCAAGGCGGATTGCCAGATCAATGCCGTTTTCAATCAGATCAAGGTTGGCGTCACTGCTCTGCAGATCAATCTTGATATCCGGATAGCGTGCCTGAAACTCAGGCAAAAGCGGCACAATCACCTCATGCGCAAAGGCAACCGACGTCGTCATCCGCAGCGTGCCCGCAGGTTTACGACGCAATCCCTGGGCATCTTCTCGTGCCGCTTCCAGCTCTTCGATCAGCGGAGCCAAGCGCGTGAGATAGGTTTGCCCCTCTTCGGTGACGGTTAGCTTTCGTGTGGTGCGCTGAAAAAGTCTCATGCCGAGCGCGGCTTCCACAGACGCCACTATTCGCGAAACTGAAGAGGGATCAAGATCAAGGGCGCGGCCTGCGCCGGCAATGCTTCCCTGTGCCTGAACCATGAGCACGGTCTTTAGAGCTGCAATATCCATTCGTGCAAAAATTGCACGACATTGCTGCTCATTCAATCATTTTTCTCAAAATTCACCGGAATTATAAAGCTCTCAACGAACAATCCAAACTTAGAGGTTTAAATGCCCACACTCTTACGCATCGATAGCAGTTCCCGCCTGGAAGGCTCCCACTCAAGCCAGCTGGCTGATCAGGCAGAAGCGCTTTGGCTCAATTCCCATAACCAGGGACGGGTCATTCACCGTCACTTGGGAAAAGATCCGGTGCCGGTCCTCACGCAATCGGCTATTTCCGGCTTCTTTACCCCGGAGGCAGGCTTAACCGATGAAATGCGCCAGGCAACAGCCCTGTCTGATGTTCTGATAGACGAGTTACAAAGTGCAGATACGCTTTTACTCGCGGTCCCCATTTACAACTTCTCTGTCCCCGCAGTGTTGAAGTGCTGGATTGATCAGATCACACGCATCGGTCGCACATTCGCCTATGAAGATGGTCAGTTCCGCGGGCTCACCAAAACGCGCAATGCAATCGTGATCTGTGCTTATGGCGCTGATGGTTATTTGGAGGGGCAACCTTTCGAACAGGCCAATTTCCTCGATCCGTATTTGCGCTTTCTCCTGTCATTTCTGGGCATCGAGGATGTGGATTTCATCTCCGTCCAAGCTACCACCGCTGAAGAAACAACCGTGACCGACAACATCGCGAAAGCAAAGGCAGAGCTTGCCACAGCAATTGCATAAATTGAAGAAAGGGAAGAACTCATGGAACATCTAAGAGGAAAGACTGCAATCATAACAGGTGCCAGTCGCGGTATCGGAGAAGCAACGGCCAGGTATCTGGCAGAGCAAGGTGCAAATGTTGTGCTGGCCGCACGTTCCGGCAAAGTGATAGATAAACTGGCTGCAGAAATTAACTCGGCGGGTGGGGCTGCAACTTCCCTTGCCTGTGATGTGAGCAAAGCTTCCGATGTCTCGGCATTGATAGGCCACACTCGGCAAACCTTCGGTTCCGTCGATATCCTCATCAACAATGCCGGTATCATTGATCCCATCGCCCGCATCGCAGACAGTGATCCCGACGCCTGGTCGCAAGTGGTCGACGTGAATTTGAAAGGTGTCTATTACGCAATGAGAAGCGTAATCCCTGTGATGCAGGAAAATGGTGCCGGAACGATCATCAACATATCGTCGGGCGCGGCGAATTCGTTTCTGGAGGGTTGGTCGCACTACTGCGCCACCAAAGCCGCGGTACAACGTTTAACCGGCATCGCCCATAAAGAATACACGGCAGATGGAGTTCGGGTCGTGGGATTAAGCCCCGGCACGGTCGCAACCGAAATGCAGGTGAAAATCAAAGCCTCCGGCATCAATCCCGTCAGCCAACTCGATCCATCCGTACACATTCCGCCGGAATGGGTGGCACAGGCAATCGGTTTTCTGTGCGGCCCGGAAGGTGATGAATTCGCCGGAGAGGATTTTTCCTTGAAAACTGACGAGGGTCGAAAACGGGCCGGGCTACCTACAGTTTGAGGTTGCTGACAGGCTTTGTTTTGTTACCGCGTCTATCCAAACAGGGATGCATGCACATCTGTAAAAGCAAGGCCATCGGCTGAATCAACAAAAATGGAATGACCTGCAAACAAATTCATATCTGAATACCAGAATTCGACTGAGGTTCCGGTCACTGATAATCCCGTTAAACGAAGTCTTGCTTCAAATTCAGTTGGTGTCAAAGCCGGATCTTCTATTTCCTCAGTCGTTCCATCACCTCGGCTGACACCATAAAAGCGCCAATTCTCATTGTAATTTGTCAGTAGATCGCGTGAGGCAACGGACAGCGCCTTCTTATTGTGCTCAACTAAAGATGCGGAAAGTTCCCGGGCTATTTCCAGGCACTCTTCCAATTCCTCTCCATCAGGATCTAAAGTAAGTTCAATGTCACGACCTTCAAAGGATACCGTCATCAGCAAGTTGTTCTCAAGTGACGGGTCGGACCTTACCTCACCAAGCTTTGGGTCTGTGAACTCAATGCGAGGTTCTTCATTTCCGTAGAGAATACGTTTGAACCATTCGACAAATTTTTGCTTCAACGTCTGTTTCCCCAATTTGTCTGATGATCAGTAAGATAGAATTGGAATGACTTGTCAAACGTGAGCACAAGCATCCAAAAACTTCTAAAAACCGAATAAATTTTTTTCTTTCAAAAAACTTATCCCCTCCTTTCCGGGTGGCCTTATTATGAGTCCATCGCCTGTTCATTGAACCCGCCGTGACTGACAACCACACAGGGTCTCTCGCAAACTCAGTTTGGCCACCGAAGTTAAGCTTGAACAGGGAGTGAAGGATGCGTTTTGTTTTTCGGAAACGAAAGGCGCTCAGCAAATCTTTCACCGGGCTGCTCTTTTAGAGCACCACGACGATCAAGCAAAGACTACTCTACCTAAAAAGAGCAGCCCGTTGTTTGTAGAAAGCAAAATAGTGCAGAGGGGATAAGCGATTTCATAACGCTAGCCGGAAAATCGGTTGAGCGAATAATCAGGCATGGAAAATTTTGATAAGGGCACCCTCCCTGCGTGGCAGAGCAAGGTTTTGCTGACTAGGCAAAACCGTAAGCTCGTGAACGCGCGCTCGTCGGATGACGAGCAAGGCGAAAATATTTGGCAGAGCAAGGTTTTGACGACCAGTCAAAACTGCA
>CAWUJF010000060.1:0-10690 GCA_963922405.1 uncultured Hyphomicrobiales bacterium
GAAATCCCTGTTCCTTAAGCGGCGCTGCAATCAATCGGCCTGTATTGTCCCAGGTCCAGGCATGATAGGGACAGGTGAAACGATGCTTGCAACCGTTTTCCGTTTCCACCAGTCGGGCACCACGATGCCGGCAAACATTGTAAAAAGCATGAATCTCCCCATCGCGATCCCGGGTAACCAAAATAGGAATGCCGACACAGTCACACCGCAGGTAAGCCCCTTCTTCAGGCAACTCACTGGAATGGGCAAGAAGGATCGGGTTAGACCTGAATATCGTCTTTCGTTCTTCGGCAAACCTCTCTGTGTCTGTATAGCGATCCGCGCTTGAATAGGTGACTGCCTCATCCAGGTACGCAGACTTTTCCCGGCGCAGGCCCAAAAGCTCATCCAGCAGTTCCACTTGTGTTTCGTGGTCCATATCAGCCTCCAATTTACTTACCAGTCGGTAAGTTTATGACTTACCACTTGGTAAGTTGTCAAGGGTCTGTTAGGAGTAAGCCATGAAAAAAGATACGAATACAAAGACGGCACTGATTGAAGTGGCGCACAAATTGTTCGCTGACCGTGGCTACGATGGGGTCTCGATTGCAGATATTGCAGGTGAATTGGGGATCACGAAACAGGCGCTGTTGCATCATTTCGGCAATAAGGAAAAACTATACGGTAAGGTGCTGGAGGGGGTATCCGATAGGTTTGGAGAGATAATTCAGGCACATGAAGGAAAGGGTGACACGAAAAGGGAGCAGTTTTTCTCCATTCTGCATGACCTCTATGAGCAAATGAACACCCAGAAACATGATGCAAGATTGATCATGCGAGAGCTACTGGAAAACCAACCCCGTATTGAGAGTAAACAGAAATGGTATCTGCGTCCGTTCCTTGAAAAACTGACAGAGCTGATCCGTGAAATAACAGTCAAAGAACAACTATCCAGTGCGGAAGCTTTTACGCGCATATACCAGATTCTTGGCGCGATGAATTACTTCGCGATCTCTGATCCCACGCTTAAAAAGATGTTCGGAAAACAAACATACAATGATGTGGAACAGCTTTTCTTCAACCAACTAAAGCAAATGTATGCTCTTGATGAGCAATAAAAGTACTGCCGAAATCGCCAGTACTTATTTGTTAGGATTGAATCGGACGCCGACTTCTTCAGCCTTAGATGGCCAGGCGTCTTTCCACGACCCTGGCCATGATTGAAGCACCAACGGGTAGAATTTTCGGATCCAGGAAGAAGCCTGGATTGTGTAAACCCAATGTGCCTGTGTGACCGATACGGCAATAGGCGCCGGGGACCACTTTCAGCATATCGGAAAAATCTTCCGATCCGGTCGCTGGTTCGTCGGTATCAGATACATTTTCTTCACCTACAATGTCAGCTGCAGCTGCAAGATATTCATCTGACAATTTATCGTCATTCACCAACACATCAAAAATGTTGTTCATTTCGAGTGTGATCTCCACATCAAAACCAAGGGCAGTGCCATCGCATAATTTCTGCATCCGCTCGATTGCCATATCCCTTACTTCTTCGTCGAAGTAGCGGATTGTACCTGCAAGACGAGCTGTATCCGGAACAATGTTATATGCCGAACCCGCATGGAATTCTGTGACGGAAAGGACAAGAGATTCGAGCGGAGGCACATTGCGTGCAACAACGGACTGGATCTGATTGACCAATGCACTACCGATTACCAATGGATCGCGTGATTGATGTGGCATGGCAGCGTGACTGCCTTTTCCCTTGATGTGAATATCAAAAAAGGAAGCACCCGCCATGGCTGTACCCTTACAGATGCCAACCTTAGCGTGTTCCCCATTTGGGTAATTATGCATTCCATAGATTTCATCGCAGGGGAATTTATCAAACAAACCTTCCTCCAGCATTCCCTTTGCCCCGCCGAGACCTTCTTCCGCGGGCTGAAAAATCATGACGGCTGTACCGTCAAAATCGCGGGTTGCCGCAAGATGCTTTGCAGCGCCCAGCAGCATGGTTGTGTGGCTGTCATGGCCGCAGGCATGCATTACGCCCTCATTTTTTGAAGAATAGGGAAGGTTGGTTTCCTCATGGATCGGTAGAGCATCCATATCTGCGCGGACCCCAACTCTGCGAGGGCCTTTACCCTTGCCGTGGATGATCCCCACAACACCAGTCTTGGCAATGTCGGTGTGCACTTCATCCACGCCGTATGACTTCAGCTTTTCGGCTACGATTGCAGACGTACGTGTTTCCTGAAATCCGATCTCCGGGTGAGCATGCAGGTCTTTAAAGATCTCGGTTAGCTCTTCTGCACTTTCGGCAATAATGGGTAGAACAGACAATTCCATATACCTTTCTTGAGGTTCGCCCATTTTTGCATTCATAGATTATGAGCACATCAAGTACTGATGCGCTGATGAAAACTCAAAACGAGCAGGTGGTTTAAATTTCGATCAAACCGCTTTCCAACGCGATTTTAGTTGCATGCGGTACATTACCCGCATTCAGCTTGGAACAAGCGTTCAACACAACATACCGGATTGTCAATTCTGACAGCTCATATTTTTCAGAAATTTCCTGGTAGCTTTTTCCGTTTGCCATTAATTGCAGACAATCTGTTTCCATCCCGCTGAGTGCTTCCTTTTTACGCTCACCAGCCTGTTCCATGGATGATTGATCAGTAGCTGCCACCATTTCGTTCGATTGCCGGCCAACGGCATCTCGCTTCATGTTTATCATTTCGGTTAGTCCCCGCCTATCGCTAACAAGTATATCAAAACATCAAAAAACGAGACTTTAAAGTAAAAAGAAAAATAGTTTTGCGTTTGCGAAAATTGAGACTTTTATTGATATTATGAGTCTCAAAAACTGACTTTTCGACAAACTCAATTACTTGTCTACTGATTAGATAGTTGAATTCCTGTGAATAAAACGGACTGAATGGTTCCGAATCAGAAACTGGAAAAAAATGTTACCCCACATCGCTTTAAGTTCTGATAACATGCGCAGCGGATGAAAAATGATATCAATAATCTCATAGATGTATACGAGAACGCCCTTTCCGAACTTCAGGAAATGTTGGCTGAAGGAGCTGATTCATCCAGCATGCGCCTGAAGAAGCTGGACCGTACACTGTCGGAAGCATTTGAAACTTTAATGACGGTGGAGCTCCACAATAAAGCTTCTCATTTGCGCAGATTGAACTTTCTCGTTTCGTGCCTGGAAAAGATGAACGAACAGTCTGAGACGACTGTGCGGATGTTGGCAAAGATCAGAGATGATGCAAATGCAACCACCAAATACGACAAAAATTTCCCGATCAATGTGGTTCCGTTAAGAAAGTCATTGGATGGGACCAGTGATGCCCTGGTTGAACTTGGCTATACAAGCCGATCCGTTAACGGGTTTTCTGATAACCAGTTGAATGAACTTTGTAACTATGCAGTTCGTTTCAATGAGCAAAACGGCATTACCGGCGCTTTGTTCTACAACCCGAATACACATGCCATATTCCAGATTCTGGAAGGCCCGGAAGCAAAGCTCCTAAACTTGATGGCGTCCATTGAAGAAGATACGCGACATACGGATGTGCGTTTATGTTTTTTGAATACAATCACAGAACGAAACTTTGAAAACTGGGCCATGTCCAAAACTACCCTGGCCGACATCATGACTGAGGTATCAGACGCAGCTGATATTGAGCGCTGGTTTGCTTCAAAATTTTCTTTGAACGACAACATCGAATTCTCAGCCAGACACAGTTGGATGATTGAGAAAATCCGTAAGCATTATGAGTTGGCGATCTAGCGCCTTAATCAACAGGTTCACCCTGAATTTACAGCTGACATAAACGCTGCCAGTTTTTCTGGGTCCAGTTTGTCGTTTGTCCGGACACTGGAACATAAATCAACACCAAATGGTTTTACGCTTTCAATTGCAAGTTGGACATTCTGTGGGGTTAGGCCGCCAGCAAGGAAAACGGGTACCGGACTGGCTTCCACAAAAGTTCTGCTGATTGACCAGTCGTGTTTTCTACCGGTTCCACCAAGCTGTGGGGTTGATGCATTGGGACGACCAGAATCAAGAAGAAATGCATGGACATGAGGGGCGTATACAGGAATCAGATCCAAGACACTTTCATCTTCCACATGAATAACCTGCACCCGATGAATGTGTGGTTGCAACTGTGCCAGCTTTTCAGATTCCTTTTCATCAATGTGTGAAACGATCTGCACCGTAGATGGGCCAGTCGTGTCTACGTGGTCTGAAATTTTTTCTGCGGTTAGTTCCGAGGTTAGCAGAAATGTGGATATGGGCGGAGGGACCTGTCCGGCAATCGCTGCAATCTCCTGATCACTGATAGGCCCGGGTCCTGAGGGCATGGCTGCAACAAGGCCCAATGCATCGGCTCCGGCATTGATCGCCATTCGGGCTTCTTCCATGGATGCAATACAACAGATTTTTACTCTTGTTCTCATGGGAGAAAGCTAACCGTGATGCGGAAACTGGTCAACGATGTCTGACAGTTTGAAGGGCAGCTAAAGAGTGCCGATCCATTATTCTGGTTCGATGTCAGGGTAAATGGTTTTACCCACATCCTTCATCATTTCGCGGAGCCAGGAATTCCGTCCAGAAAATTCATACCTTCTATGCCAGACCAGGTCATAGGAAATATCCGGAAGCTCCAGAGGAGGTGGGCAATATGATAAGTTGCTGAATGCGGATTCCACCAATCTTTGTGGCATTGTTGCAATTACATCGGTACCCACCAGAAGATCTCCAAGCATGGAAGCTGTGGGGGAAACAAGCGTAACGTTTCGCCGTTGGCCAAGCTCCATCAATGCGGTTTCGACCACACTCTTCATGCCACCACCGAAATTCACCACGCCATGATTTGCGTTTGAATATTCTTCCAAAGAATTAACGCCGTCCCTGAACTCCGGATCATAAAAGACGGCGAGCTTGTCATTTCCGTACCGGCAATGATTCAGGGTATTGGGGTAGCGAAAACCGGAAACCGCAATGGCAAGGTCTGCTTCGTCACTTTCCAGCATGTCTGTGACGCGATTTCTGGGGGCAAGTCGTCTCAATTCCAGGCGCACGTTTGGTGCTGCGCTCACCAGTTTTGAGTGCAGAACTTTCATGTCGCGGAGTAAAGCTGGCGAGGGTATGGCAAGTATGAAGGGCCGTTTGTCTAGTGAAGCATCGTATTCTTCGGTGGCAATCAACCCCTCAATCTCGGCAAGAATGCGTTGAGCCCGTAAGTTTAGAATTTTTGATTTTTCTGTGGGCATGATGCCACGCCCGGATTTTACGAACAGCTGATCGCCCACTGCTGAGCGCATTTTGTCGATCGTATGACTGATAGTAGACTGATTCAGGTCAAAGAGTTCTGCTGTTCTGCTTATGGAATTGGTCTGACAAACGGACACAAAGATACGCAGGGTATGCCCATCAATGCGGTATAAATCGAAATCATCCATATCTGAGAATAACCATGCCGTAAGGAAATGCAAAAACCTAAAGTAAGAAACTGCCTTAATGTATACGTTATTGCGCAGTTAGCAATGAGGGCTAGTCAATGTTCGTAAACAAACGGTTTGCGGGTCTTCAAGTTTTACAAATGGCTTTCATGACGACGAGCAGAGAAAATCATTGCGGCGATAATGGCCAGTAATCCGGCGACTGAGGCGATGAGCATCAACAGCAATAGGACAAATGCGGGACTTTCTTCTGGCAGTATCCAGCCTGTCATTGTGGTTAATATGGCGCCTCCGGTCACGATCATTGCTCCAAAAAAGCCGGCTGCACTGCCTGCAAGTTTTGGGTTTACGGACATGGTCTTCGCACTGCTACCTGGCATGGAGATACCATTCCCCAGTCCGACAAATATGGTTGCCGTGAAAAACAAAACCGGTGTGAGCTGTTCCATCATTATGATGGAAATGCCGATCAAAAGCCCAGAACAGGCCACTAGTCTTCCGATGATTATCAAGGTTTCTGCGCTGTATTTACGGGCAAATCGTCCAGCCAGAAAACTGCCCGTAACAAATCCGCAGGTTATTGTACCCATGTAAAATCCCAGTTCTGCAGTTGAGATCTGGAACTGTTTTTGAGCGACCAATGGTGCACCGGTGATGAAGATGTAAAAGGCTCCAGTCGAAAAGGTAGCGCACAGGGAATATGCCCAGAAAAGTGGCTCCCGCAGCAAGCTGAACGGGTTTTCAGGTTTGCGATTTGCTCCAATTTCTGTGTCTGGTTTTGTTTCACCGAGATCAAACCAGCACAGGATAAAAAGCAATATGCCAGCGACACTGTAAAATATGAAATTGGCCCGCCATCCGAAAGCTGTATCAAGAACACCACCAAGCATGGGACCAAGCATTGGCGCAATCCCCATCGCCATGGTCAGGTATCCAATCAACCCGGTGGTGTCGCGTTCTGATGTGGTATCGCGAATGACAGCGAGCGAAATTGCATAACCGGTGATGATTGCTGCCTGCAGCATTCGGAAAATCAGGAATGTGCGTATGTCTGTTGCTATCGTGCAAACGATTGAGGCGATGATAAATATCAGTAGGGAAACCAATAATACTGGTCGTCGACCCATCCTGTCTGAGAAGGGTCCGGCAATTATCTGGATCACTGCTGTGGCTGCCAGATATCCAGCGACGGCGAGACTTACGGTTGAATAACTGGTCTCCAGATCGGTGGCGATGTTTGCAAGAGAAGGCACAAACATGTTCAGCGACATTGTTGAAAAGGCGCCGAGGAAAATAAGGGTGATTAGTGCTGGTGGAGATTTTGTGGGCTTCATTGTGGGTTTCTTTGTCTGGAAATAAAAAACCCCTGAACTCTGTCAGGGGCGCATGGAGGAAAAAAGGATCGATGTTATCGAACCACGCACCTCACGCTCACCACAATGACCACTTCAAAATTCATCGACTGTCTCCAATGGAAATGATGCTAACCAGCAATGTTCTTTTTGGCAATGATCTTTTCAGTTAGGCAAGTTGAGACAGTAGCGCCCTTTTCAGGGAATCATACTCGCTTTGCAACGTTCCATCCATGGCATCATCCCAGGTGCTCAATTGATCTTCGTATTGTTCCGGTGCTTCAAAGCGAGCGCCTGGTCTGAAGAATTGGCTGTCTGTCAGATCAAAGCGTTTTCCGTTGATGCGGTTATAGTAATGCCAGACTGTCGGGTAAGGGGTGCGCAGGATTTCTCCGCCAAACAAGTCGTGCACAACAGCAGCCGTTACGTTGCATTGACCATTGGCGGGGTTTTCTTTCGACCACTGTTTTGCTGATTCACTGGACCAGGCATTTCCCAACGCATCACGGATTTTCGCTTCATCAAATTCAAGTTTCAAGGAGTTCTCCAGTATGGCTCTGTTTATTCGATCATATTCTACACTTGTTATCTGACAATGCATAATAACTAAGTCTTAACTCCTCAAAGCCTCAGGAGCTTTTGCTTTCACAAATGTCTGATTGGAATTAGCAGAATTTTCATCTGAAACTTGTGAGGCAGTTTTGAAATTCATTTTTCACCTGGTGGTCATTGTTGTCCTGACTTTGCTATCACAACTGGGTGGTCTGGCCTGGTTGATCTCGATAGGTTTCAAGCGAAAATTGATTGCTTTTGCAATTGCTTATTCATCCCTTTCATTATCTGTTATTTGGATTGCTCCGTCCTTGGGACGGGAGCCGTTGCCCTGTTTTGGTAATGGCGCCTTACAGATGCAATCAAACCTCTATTGTGTTCTCAATCGAAATTATGTGGTGCCGGAACTCAAGCAAAGCCTGCTCGATCTGTCTCAAAGAATGCAGGACGCATTTCCGGGTACAAATACGCTTGTCCTGGATGCAAACTTTCCCTTTTTTGACGGTTTTCCACTTCTGCCGCATTTGTCACATCATGATGGCCGGAAAGTGGATCTGGCATTCCATTATCGGGATGGTCGTTCATATTTACCCAACAAAACGCGATCGCCGATCGGCTATTTTGCATTTGAAGAGGGGCCGAGTGATTGCCCAAATAATTTATTCACCTTGAGATGGAATCTCAGTTGGTTGCAGCCCATTTGGCCAGACTATGAACTGGACGAACCAAGGATGAAAGCAGCTCTGGATTTTCTCATACGTGATAAACGGGTAGGCAAGATATTTATCGAGTCACATTTAAAGGACCGACTTGGGATAGTTGCTGAAAAGGTGAGATTTCAAGGATGTCGGGCTGCTCGACATGATGATCACATTCATATCCAGCTATAAAAAGACATAAAAAAAACCCCGGAGAGCAATGTCGCCCCTAGCTCTCCGAGGCTTAGCGAACACTGGTTTTAAACAAGTAGTTCGCCACTTTTGTAGATTAAAGGGGGGCTTAGTGACGAAATGTAGGAAACGTCCGCATTCCTCTCTCTACTTATTCTCATCCAGTCTTATATAGAAGCAGGAGTGTGTAGTTAAGTCAAGGTTAACGCGATAGCTAATTTCAGAGCGAAAATTTGAGGAGGGTTTTGCGAAGCAGAATAGCATGCTGGCGATCAGGGAGGATTTGAATCTAAAGCTATTGTTTTGTTCTTTTTTCGGCCGGTATGTGACTAAGTCACGTTCAATCAGATTCAATTGCCGTATCGTTTCGATATTCAAGTCAATTGGAAAAAAATTATGAAACTCAATGTTGGAACATGGGATAGGGTTTTGAGGGTTATCCTCGGAGGCGTGCTCGCAGTTTTACTTTTTGTTGGTGTTATAAGTCTTAATTCCACGATAGGTATTATCGCTGCAATCGCGGCGGCGATCTTCATCGTCACAGGAACCGTGAGCTTTTGCCCAGCTTATAGTATTTTGGGACTGGGTACCCGTTCAGAGAAAGCGTGACGTTTTTCATATGCTGAAAGCTGTATTAGATGCCTTCCGGAGTGGTCGTGGTTCAGCGACCATTCCGGTAATAACTGTCACCGATGCTTTGGAAAGAACCAAAACAGGTGATGTTTTATTGATTGATGTGCGTGAACCCGATGAATGGCGCGCCACAGGAAGTCCTCGTGGAAGTCTTAGAGTGGCGCTTCAAAGCCCGGATTTTGTGAACCAGATTCGCGAATATTCCAATCATCGCAAGGAATTACCAATTGCGCTTTGTTGCCGCTCGGGTCTTCGTGGTAAGAAAGCAGCGGAGCTTCTGGTTCAGGACGGATTTGATAACGTATCAAATGTGGAAGGTGGCATGATGAAATGGGTTTCTGAAGATCTTCCGGTCGATCATGAATCTGAATAAGCAGCGTAGAGGCGCATAGCGATATCTCGAATGAGCCAATCATGGATTGATCAGTTTGAAGGTCTCAACCAGCTGGAAGGTGAATGGAGAGATACAATCTCCAGGAAAAGTAAGGTTGTATCCTTTCCCCCAGAGACTGTTGTGTTTGCTCCGGGCAAACCTGCGGACAATATGATTTTCCTTCTGGATGGAACGGTGCGTGTGCAGCAGGTTTCCGAAAATGGTCGGGAAATTGTCCTATACCGGATAGAAGCCGGTGAAAGCTGCATCATGACAGCTTCCTGTATCATTGGTGATCAGCATTATTCTGCAGAAGGCGTTGCTGAAACTGTGATTGAAGCTGCAATCATTCCCAAACCGGTATTTGAGGAATTGTTGGGAAGTTCATCGCGGTATCGAAACTTCATATTCTCAACGGTTTCCTCACGGCTTGCTGAACTCATGCACATTATCAATGAAATTGCCTTTCGCCGCGTCGATATACGCCTGGCTCAAAAGCTCGTCAGCCTTGCCAAAGGCAGTGATGAAATCATGGTAACCCATCAGCAATTGGCAATTGAACTGGGTACAGCAAGAGAGGTGGTTTCGAGACAGCTGCAGGAATTTCAAAGGCGAGAATGGATCAGCCAGTCGCGTGGAACAATCAGGATCTTGAAATTGCGGCCGTTGACCGAACTCTCTTTGGATTAGTGATATTTCAGGTCCAGTGGCGGATTGAGTTTGCCGGATGTATCGGCATGCGTTGAATGGTTCGGTCGAGGATTTTTTCCGTCAAGCCACTCCAAAATTGACGGCCAGTCGTCGACTATTCTTTCAATTCCCTTGTGGGCTTCGAATGGTTTGATCCTATAAGACCGGCTGTTTGGGAACCAGGGAATTCGTTCTGTGCCCAGATAAATTTCAGAAAGTTCCGGTGCTATATGCAACATGGGCGTTCCCAGACCACCTACCAGGTCACCCACTGATACACCCACGGAAATGACCAAGTCGCACGCACCGATGAGCGTGCATGCGCCCACAAGATCGTTCATCTGATCAAGATCGGGGTAACTGTGAAGCTCCAAACCAGTCTCGCGAATACGATCTATCTCATCCTCTGTGGTGATGTACTGAACGTTGAGCCATCTTGTTCCGGGAAGTTCCTTCAGCGGAGCCAGTTCTTCACAAGTGAGAAAGTCACGGTCCCGGGAAGCTATCTGATTGCTGGATCGCCAACACAGACCTATCAGCAATTCATCTGGCTGGACTGCAATTTGCTCGCGGATTTTTTCTTCAGCGGCGAAATCCCTGGCAATCCATGGCTTCTGGCATTGGTCAAAGTCTTTAATCGACCGCCTCAGATAAGACCCCAGAGAGCCGATTGGTGTCTGGAAATCAAACGGTTCCTTTTCAGTTTCTTCGTTCCCGGGGATGACAATTGGTGC
>CAWUJF010000061.1:0-10648 GCA_963922405.1 uncultured Hyphomicrobiales bacterium
ATGGCCGGGTTAACCAGGGCCAGAAGCATGGGTGCTGCAAAAATGGTTTTAGTGTTCATGGGAATGTCCTTCGTGTTGGGTATCAATTTTGTCTTTAAGTAATTCGAGCAGGTCCACGTCTTTTCTTTCGGTAAGAGAGACGTAGACAAATGTCATGGTTTCACGGTGCTGAACCAGTTTCCCGGGGAATGGCATGTAAACCAACTCTTTTGACGCAAAGGCCGGAGACGCCGTTCCAATCTGCCAATTGGAGTTGATTGAAGCGTCGACCAGGCTCATTTTCAGGCCATCAGATCCGGTAATCTGAAACGGAATACCGGCAATTCTCAAATAGCTTGTCTTGTCTGTGGCATCGCGAAACCCTTCCACAAAGCTGGTTGAGAGTTCACGCAGTTCTTCCCGGTGCTCGCGGCTGCTGTCACCATGGATATGGGAGTGCAGGTGATCTGCGTGAGAGTGGTTATGACCCATGGTACCGTGATCATGATCGTGGGAATGATGGTGATGTTTATGATCGTGGTCGTGCTTATGCATTCTGACTTCTCCATCCATCGCTATCCACATCCGGACCAGCCGGGATTTCAACCGGTTTGTCGATGATAGATTTATGCGCACCCATCTTGCCGTGGGAAACAAGCGTGCCGAGCACATCAACGATGACGCGGGTTGCGAGCAGGGCTGTAATCTCTGATTGGTCGTAAGGCGGTGAAACCTCCACCACTTCCAGGCCGCATATGCCTTCAGCAGCGACCAGTGAAACGAGCTCAAGGGCTTCGCGTGGCAGGAAGCCGCCAGGTTCCGGCCAACCGGTTCCCGGTACAAAGCCACAATCGACGCTGTCGATATCAAAGGAGATGTAGACCGCATCCGCGTCTTTCCAGGCAAGTTCCAGGGCGCGCGCAGCGGTTTCTGCCAATCCGAGTTCTTCAATGTCGCGCATGGTGAAAATATTGGTGTTACGTTGGCGCGCAATCTCAACGCCCTCACGCGGCACCTGCCAACCACCGATACCCACCTGCACCAGATTAACGGCAGGCACGTTCACCAGATCAGTTGCATGGAACCAGGGTGTGGTGTGCATGCGTTCATCGAGATCCTTCTCCTGAATGTCGATATGGCGGTCGAAATGGACGATACCAATGCGTTTTGAGGTGCAATTGGCGATGCCTCGAACGCATGGAAACCCGATGGAGTGATCACCGCCAATCATGATCGGCAGTGCGCCGGATGATGCCACATGGCTTACAGCGCGGGTGATCTGGTCAAAGGTCTTTTCAATGTTTGCGGGAATAGTGAAAACATCGCCCACATCACACAGGGTCATCTGCTCCCTCAGGTCGATGCCCATTTCGTAGTTGTAGGGCGTGTAAAGGGCTGAGATCTTGCGAACCCCTTGCGGGCCGAAACGGGTACCCGGGCGATATGTTGTGCCGCCATCGAAAGGAATGCCGATGATCGCTGCATCATAAGCACCGACCTCTGTCACGTCTTCGATGTAAGGGGCTTTGAGGAAGGTGTTGATCCCGGCATAGTGCGGCAGTTCTCCGCGTGCGAATGTGGGAATGGTTTTGTCTTCAAGGCTGTCTGAACCGGTAAGGCCCATGCGCAGCGCCCATTGCTTTTCCTTTTGCCAGGCGGCAGAGGGCAATGTTCCTTCCTTTTCAGCGGCTTTCCAGCCACGCAGGTTCAATTTGTCAAAGTCAGGATGGTGCTGGCGTGAAGGCGCTTCCATCCGCCTTGCACCGGCGCGGCGATGGCTTCGCGATCTTGCCTCTTGAAACAGGTCTTTCATGTATCTTCTCCGTTGCTAATTTATGTCTGTTCGGAATTGGTGAACAATTCCTGCGCCTCCAGCGGGTTACGCTTTGCGCTATCTGTTAATGGGAGGTCATAGGTGATGGTGGCGCCGTAGGATTCCGGTTCATCGGGATCGTGGCGTATCTTGTCGAACACCAAGAGCCTGGTACCGAGCTTGAACGCCTCTGCGATATCATGGGTCACCATGAACACGGTCATGGAACGCTCTTCCCACAGGCTCAAAAGGAGTTCGTGCATGTCTACCCGGATACCGGGATCAAGTGCACCAAAGGGTTCGTCCAGAAGCAGTACTTCAGGCTTTTTCAACAATGCCTGAGCGATTGCGAGCCGCTGCTGCATTCCGCCTGATAGTTGCGAGGGGTATTTGTTCTTTGCAGCGGAAAGTCCGATTTTTTCAATGGTTTCCTGAACCGCATCACAAGCGGAGCGTTTAGCCTCACCAAACAGTTTTCCCAAAACTCCTGACTTTGAAAACTCTTCGCTGAGCGTCAGGTTTTCTTCAACAGTCAGATGCGGGAAAGTGGAGTATTTCTGGAACACAATGCCCCTGTCAGGCGTGGGTTCCTCGGGCAGTTTTTCACCGTTGAGCTCTATCGTCCCACGGCTGGGCAATTCCTGAGAAAGCAGCATGCGTAAGAACGTGGATTTACCACAACCGGAAGCTCCGACGATGGTGCAGAAACTGCCGACCTTCACGTCCAGATTGACCCGTTCCAATACGGGAACTTCATCATAGAATTTGGCAACGCTTTTAACCGCGATTTTTGTGGGCAGGTCCATCACAGGCTATCTCCTGAAAGATGATGCCAGCGAAATGCCCGTTTCGAATAGGCGAGCAGCAGTCGGTCAATGATGAAGGCAAGTAAGGTGATCCAAAGCACGTAAGGCAGGATCACATCCATTGCGAGATAACGGCGGACCAGGAAGATGCGATAACCCAAGCCCGATGTGGAAGCGATTGCCTCTGCAGAAATCAGGAAGATCCACGCCGGAACCAATCCAAGACGGATGGATGTGATCAAGTGAGGCAGGGTTTGCGGCAGTGTGACACGCACCACCATTTGCCAGACCGTGGCGCCAAGCGTCTCTGCCTTGATGATCATCTCGCGGGGGATATCAATGACAGCCTGAGCCATGGAGCGGACCATGATCGGCATGGTGCCCACCACAATCAGCATAACCTTTGAGAGTTCCCCCAGTCCAAAAACGATGAACAAAATCGGGAGTATCGTAATGGGTGGGATCAAGGAGATTGCCGCCACAAAGGGTGCTAAGGCTGCCCTGATATGCGGAATAAAACCGATAGCGATGCCGACGGTAATTGCAAACAGCGTGGAGATGGCAATGCCACTGCCCAAGCGCCAGAGACTGTCAATTGTGTCTGTCCAGAGCTGATATTCGCCCGTGCGTTTGCTCGCGACAAATGCAGCTTTGTAGAACGCGCTGCCCATCGCTTCAAAAGATGGAAGGAGCTTGTCTGCAGGGTTTTCTGCGCGCCTGATGTGACTTGCGATCGCGTAGATACCTATCAGGGCTGCGAAAGGAATGGTTCCCAAAGCAACTCTGGCGGGCTTGTCCAGCTTCTTATTGATGATACGCATGATCTGGGTGTCTGTTCACAAGGCGCACCACCGGGGCAGGTAGCCCCGGCAATGATTTGTTTTCAGGATTTACAGTTTGCCTTCAGATGCCATCTGCATGAATGTGGTGTCAAAACGCAGTTTCACGTTTTCCTTGTCGCCGTAGACTGAGCCATCCGGGAAAGCGACCCCAACGAATTCAGCACTTGGAGCGCCCTCACCCAGGATGCCCTTATCGAACAGGAATTCGGCAACAAACTTCATGGTTTTAGGAAGATCGCTGGACTGAGTGAATTCCACTGCATCACTTGGCGTGTAGAACATTTTCGTGGTTGCGAGCTGTGCATCGTATCCGGCCAGATCTGTCCCGGAGGCAGTTGCCATGGCGGTTCTCGCCTTTTTACCTTCTTCAGTGTCAGAAGACATGATGCCCATCAGTTCATACCATGCACCTGTGAGCGCCTTACCAAAGTTTGGATTGTCAGCAAGTGTTTGGGTGTTGACCATCATGATGTCGATGATTTCACCCGGGATGCCAGCGCTGTCGAAAACCTTTGTGGCATTGTCCTTTGCTTCAATCTCGGAAAGAAGCGGGTTCCAGGTTACAACTGATGTGACTTCACTGGTTTCATAGGCGGCAATCATGTCAGCGTCTGAAGTATTGACCACTGTGAGATCGCGCTCCGAAAGGCCAACGCTGTCCAATGCGCGAGCAAGCAGGTAGTGCGATACTGAAAGTTCCACCAGGTTCACATTCTGACCCTTGATTTCAGCAAGAGATTTCTTGTCTTTCAGGATAATGCCATCGTTACCGTTGGAGAAATCCCCCACGATGAGGGCTGTGGTATCAACACCACCACCCGCCGGGATCGACAGACCATCCATATTGGTCATTGAACAGCCATCATACTGGCCCGCAGTATACTGGTTGATGGATTCCACATAATCGTTGATCTGAACGATCTCCACATTGATATCGTATTTGTCGGCCCACTTTTTCATGATGCCGCTTTCTTCCAGATAGCCCCATGGCATCCAGCCCACATAAATTGACCAGCAGACTTTGAAATCGGTCTTTGTTTCAGCAAACGATTGTGAAGGGGTATTTGCAAGCAATCCAACGGCTATAACCGTGGCTGCAGCCATTGATTTGAAGAACTTAGAAAACATATTAGGCACCTCTCTGTTACAAACTTGTAGAGGCTTGCACACACCGGAAGACGGTTTGCGTGTGCAAACCTGTGCAGTAGTCTCCCGGGCTTTTATCCCGCCGTGTCACCAAAAAAGACATTTGGCTTGCATCTCTCGGACCTGCGTTTTTTAAACCGGAACCCTAGATGCGCTGCACTTTACTCAATAAATGATATTGGAATGATGCAATTTGCGCAACGCCAGGACACCTCATCTCAAACTGCTTGCAAGTGTTTATTTTTCAACAATTACAATTACTTATTTCATATTCAAAAAAGGAACCGGGCTGTCGCATAATTAGCAGCATGCAAATTTTGCGTGAATCTGAACTTTTCGTCTGAACCAATCAGAATGATGGGAAATTGATCAAGCCAGCTGTCTTGTGTCAGGATTTGCAACGTTTCTGGAGTTGGCCAATCCGAAGACGGACCCAATCCCGATCAATACCGGATCTTTGTAACCAATGCGCCCGATACCTTCATCAAGCTCACTCAGATTACCATGCCAGAGCGTTTCATTTTCCCGGCTGATTGAAGCACAGATCGTAACCGGTGTTGCTGCATCCATGCCGTGTTTCAAGAGGACCTGCTTGATCTCACTGGCTGTGCGTCCACCCATGTAGAATATGGTACTGGCAGAAGGGTCAGCAATGGATTTCCAATCGATGTGATCGGGTAACTTGCCCTGTTTGGAATGGCCGGTGACAAACCTCACGCTTTGAGCAAAGTCCCGGTGTGTGAGCGAAACACCCAAACGGGCTGCCAAAGCAGAAGCAGACGTGATACCCGGTACAATTGATACCGGGATATCTTCAGCCTCGAGGGCTGCAATTTCTTCCCCTGCCCGGCCGAATATGACCGGATCACCAGATTTAAGCCGAACAACATTTTTGCCGGCCCGGGCAAATTTGACCATCATATCGTTGATGTATTCCTGTCTGCAGGAAGTTCTGCCACCGCGCTTGCCGACAAGCATGCGTTTAGCTTCACGGCGCGCCAGTTCCAGCACATCATCTGACACGAGATCATCAAACAGGATCACATCGGCAGCCTGTAGAGCGCGAACCGCCTTTAGTGTGAGCAATTCTGCATCGCCGGGTCCTGCACCCACGAGCGTGACTTTTCCGCGGTCATCTGTCTGGTCGGCGATTTCAGCTGAAGCTTGTAATACCTTGTCACTGTTTTTGTCGGTAAATGGCTGTGTAAAAGCGATCGAATTGAACCGCTCCCAGAAAGAGCGACGTTCCTTGCCAGGTGCCAGCTGTTCATTGATCCCCTGCCGGATTTTCTGCGCGAAGGAAGCCCAATCCTTCAATGCAGGTTGCAACAGTGTCTCGATGCGTTGGCGGATTGCCTGACCGAATATGGGTGCGGCACCATTGGTTGAGATGGAGACGATTGCGGGGGAGCGATTTACAATAGAACCAAACTGAAATTCGCAATAGGCGGGCTTGTCGATGACGTTTACAGGCACGCCAGCAGCTTTTGCAGCGCAATAGAAAGCTTGCGCTTCGCCATCCGATTCTGCGTCTGCAATTGCGATCGATGCACCATCAAAACAATCAAGCGACCAGGGGCGATTGTGCAGTACAAATGATTTGGCACGGGGTCCTTTGAGCAGGTCACCAAATTCTTCATCCAGTTCGGTTGTGAAGACATGAACCATCGCGCCACTCGCTGCCAGCAAATCCGCTTTCCATGCTGCTGCATCGCTGCCACCTGCCAAGATGACCTTACGACCTTCAAGCTTGTAGAAAATCGGCAGAACTGCCAGATCATCAATCGCTTTGGGTGATCGTTTCGATGCTTTATTCGGCAGCAATTTTGGTTTGTCGTAAACAGTCATTCAACATTCCACTAATTTCAGCACGGCAGGAGCCGCAATTGGTTCCAGCAGTAGTCACATTGCCAATCGCCTGGACTGACAAGCTCCCGGAATTCATCGCATTGATAATCTGGTTTGCACCCACACCATTGCAGGAACAGATGATCGGACCTTTATCCGGGCACTTGATATCCGCTCTACCCGCCAGCACATTCTGGCGTTCGAGGCTTGTTTCAAAGGTACAGGAAAGCTGCTCAACAAGCCATTCTCGGGAAAGGAAAACCGGCTCCCGGGAAAGGTAGAGTGCTGCCGCAAGCTTATCATCATCGAATGTTGCCCGTCTGCTCGATGAGGTGATTGGATCCGTCATTTCAATGAAATCTGACGCAAAATATTCCTCACTCAGGTCTGACACATCAACTTCGTACTCAAATGCCAGTTCAGTGCGCCATCCACCTTCGCATTTTGCTGTCGCCCAATAGAGCGATCTGAACTTTGAAAAGTCCGGCTTTTCCCGGGTCACCAGAAATCCGAATTGAGCAGCGGCAACCGGATCCATACCAACCGCCACATTTTTGGAAGCGGGTTGACCGGAAAACGGATCAAGTGCAGCAGGCACAAGCTTGTCCACCCTTGCGTTGGAGGCAAACTGATCCGTCCAATGCATGGGGACAAAAACAGCGCCCTTTGCAATCCGGTCAGAAAGAAGCACGCGAACGATAATCTCACCGTGCATGTTTTTGAGTTTCACCAGGCCAGCAGATTGCACTCCCAGTTGCACTGCATCCTGGGGATGTATCTCGCAATAGGGTTCGCCCATGTGAGAAGATAAGCGCGGTGTCTGGGCCGTGCGTGTCATCGTATGCCAGTGGTCACGTACCCGCCCGGTATTGAGGATGAATGGACATGCGGGGGTGGTCACTTCATGCTTTTCAGGCGTAACGGCTACAAACCTGGCTTTTCGGTCAGGCGTATAAAAATTGCCATTTGCAAAAAACCGGGTTTCTCGCGGGGCTTGATCTTCGGCCTGTGGCCACTGAACTGGGAGCATCGCATCATAGGCTAACCGGGTGTTATCGGCCATTGCGCCAATATCGAAGTCTCGACTGCCTTCGTTTTCATATTCTGAAAGACAGGCATATTCATCAAAAATATCATGGGGGTGGGAATAATCGAACGCATCAACAAAGCCCATTCGCTTGCCCACTTCGGCCAGTTGCCACCAGTCCGGTCTTGTTTCGCCCGGCCATTGCAGAAACTGTCTCTGGCGGGAAATGCGTCGTTCAGAATTGGTAACTGTTCCGTCTTTTTCTCCCCAGGCTGCTGCCGGGAGCTTAACATCCGCATGTGCAATCGTGTCTGTGTCTTCAAGAATGTCTGACACGACCACGAAGGGACAAGTATCAAGGGCCGCCTTTATCGTATCTGCCTCCGGCATGCTATCAACCGGATTGGTGGACATGATCCATAGAGCCTTGATTTTTCCCTCTGCTGCCGCCTTGTACATATCGACAGCTTTCAGGCCTTGTTTTTCAGCGATTGTCGGGGAATCCCAGAATGACTGGACGTTTTCTCGATGTGCCTCATTCTCGATATCCATGTGGCAGGCAAGCATATTGGCCAGGCCGCCCACTTCGCGTCCACCCATGGCGTTGGGCTGACCGGTTACGGAAAACGGCCCCATGCCCGGCTTTCCGATACGACCGGTTGCAAGATGGCAATTGATGATTGAACTTACCTTATCCGTTCCACAAACCGATTGGTTCACGCCCTGGCTGTAGACTGTGACCGTCTTTTCCGTGTTTGAGAACATCCGGTAAAAGGCTTCCAGCTGCGAAGATGAAAGACCAGTTCGGTTGATCACCTTGCTTTGGGAAATTGCGGCTGCAGAAATCAGTGCTTCCTCAAACCCGTTGGTGTGGTTCTCGATGAAGTCAGAATCCAGCACGCCCTGCTTAGAGAGATAGGTGAGCAGACCACAGAAAAGCGCTGCGTCCCCGTCCGGCTTAATAGGCAAATGCATATCTGCGATGTCGGCGGTCATGGTGCGGCGCGGGTCAATGAGTATGACCTTCATTTCAGGACGTGCCTGTTTTGCCGCTTCAATGCGCTGATACAAAACAGGATGACACCAAGCCAGGTTGGATCCGACAAGGATAATAAGATCAGCCAGTTCCAGGTCTTCATAAACACCGGGAACGGTATCAGTTCCAAAAGCCTTGCGATGTCCTGCTACGGAAGAGGCCATACACAATCTGGAATTGGTATCAATGTTGGCCGAACCGATGTAGCCTTTCATAAGCTTATTGGCGACGTAATAGTCTTCAGTCAGGATTTGCCCCGAGACATAGAAAGCAACCGAATCCGGACCGTGATCCTCTATCGCCTGAGAGAATTTCTCGGCAACAAGATCAAGGGCTGTGTCCCAGTCGGAGCGTTCACCGTTAATCTCCGGATGCAGAAGCCTGCCCTGCAAACCAAGTGTTTCACCCAGCGCAGAACCTTTTGAACATAATCTACCGAAGTTTGCCGGATGGTCAGGATCGCCTTTGATGTCGACGCTGCCATCTGGTCTCTTTGTGGCCAGCACGCCACAACCAACTCCGCAATAGGGACAGGTTGTTTTCACTGTCTTACCTGTTTGATCTGGCGTCACTTTGCAGACCCCAGATCAAACAGGATCGTCTCCCCGTCCAATTTTATAGGAAATGTCATTGTTTGCCCTTCGTCTGCACCTTGTGCCATTCCCGTCTCCAGGGAAATCACCCAGTTATGCAGCGGACACGTGACACAACCGTCATGTACAATCCCCTGGCTCAGCGGTCCGTTCTTATGGGGACATTTGTCTTCAAGTGCGAAAATCTGGTCATCGACAGTACGGAAAATCGCAATCGTTTTTTCACCCACGTTTACGCAGCGCGCACCCTGTCTGGGGATATCGCCCAATTGACCTATTTCTACCCAGGTAGCAGTCACAGCATTCATTCCGCCGCCTCCAGATTAAGAACCGCCAATGGCTTGAACTCATGTTTGTCCTTGCCGGAAACGCGCTCGTTCCAGGGATCCACCTGGGCAAATTTCTGGCTGAAGACAAAGCGGTCATAATAGGCTTTGCGTTTCTCCGCATCGTCCATGATTTGCGCCCGGATTTCTTCAAGTCCGATGCGTTTGGCCCATTTATAGATGCGTTCGAGATACCATCCCTGTTCGCGATACATTTGAGCAAGCGCAACCACATGCTCCATCACTTCACCCTCGGTTTTCACATTTCCGAGGATTTCGGTGCCCTTGATGTCGAGGCCTGCCGCACCCGCAAAATGAATTTCGTAACCGCTGTCAACGCAGACAATCCCGATGTCCTTGCAGGTTGCTTCCGCACAATTTCGAGGGCATCCGGAAACGGCCATTTTCAGTTTGGCCGGGGTCCAGGATCCCCACATGAATTTTTCAAGCTTGATGCCAAGGCCGGTGGAATCCTGTGTGCCGAACCGGCACCAGTTTGTACCCACGCAGGTTTTGACCGTGCGCAATCCCTTGGCATAGGCCTGCCCGGAAACGAACCCTGCTTTGCCCAGGTCCTCCCAGACGGCAGGCAGGTCCTCTTTCTTGATACCAAGCATGTCGATGCGCTGACCACCCGTGACCTTAACGGCTGGAATATCAAACTTGTCCACCACATCGGCAATTGCACGCAGTTCTGAAGAGGATGTCATCCCACCCCACATGCGAGGCACAACAGAATAGGTGCCATCCTTCTGGATGTTTGCGTGTACGCGCTCGTTGATGAAACGGGACTGGTAGTCATCGGCATATTCATCCGGCCAGTCACAGACCAGATAGTAGTTGAGCGCAGGTCTGCACTTTGCACACCCGGTGGATGTGGTCCATTCGAGCTCGTGCATAACCTCGGGAATGGTCTTCAATCCCTTCGCCTTGATCAGACGTCTCACATCGGAATGTCCAAGATGGGTACAACCGCACATGGGTGTCACCGCATCAGGATTGTAACTGTCGCCCAGGGTGAGCGTCATCAGCTGTTCCACAAGCCCGGTACAGGTTCCGCAGGAAGCCGATGCCTTTGTGTGTGATCTCACTTCATCCAGTGTTGTGAGGCCCAGTTCACCGATCTTGTCGGTGATCTTTGATTTACAGACGCCGTTGCAGCCGCAGATTTCTGCATCATCCGGCAAGGCTGCAACGGCTGCCAACGGGTCCAGCGGTTCACCTCCCTGGTA
>CAWUJF010000062.1:0-10554 GCA_963922405.1 uncultured Hyphomicrobiales bacterium
CGCTTCAAGTGCTGCATGAGCAAGCGGGCGCAAAAGCTGCTCTTTTTTCTTGATTAAGTGAAGAGCAGCACGGCGAGCCGAACGAGGTCCAAGCCCCGGCATTTTGGACAGTAACTGTATCAGCGCCTCGATCTCGGGGCCGGTGATGCGTGTTTGCATGAGGTTCAGTCGAGCGCTTTATGTTGGCAAATTCATACCGGCGGGCAATCCCAGATCGGCGGTCATCTCTTGTGTCTTCTGAGCTGTAAATTCTTCCAGCTTGCGCTTAGCTTCGTTATGGGCAGTCACTATCAAATCTTCAAGGATCTCTATTTGATCTTCACCTGCCATACTCGGGTCAATGGAAATCTCTTTCATATTCCCTTTGCCAGTGAGAACAACCTTTACCATGTCTCCACCTGATACGCCTTCAACTTCAGCGTTTTCGAGCTCTGACTGCATTTCCTGCATCTTAGCTTGCATGTCCTTTGCCTTTTTCATAAGGCCCATAATGTCTTTCATAGTGTATTCCTTTAATCCTAAAAATCTTCAGGGTTATCATTCGTTAGATCTGGATCGTCTTCTACGGGTGCATCTATGCCTTCTTCCCGGATCCTGATGTCGACAATTCTAGCACCGGGAAATTGCGCCATTATGGCTTCAACCGCTGGATCGGCCCGCGCATCATCCATTTGTGCCGCATTTTCCATTGCTTCCTGTTCACCAAGCGTGGGCGCACCTTCTTGCTGGCTGATAGACAACATCCAGCGTTTGCCGGTCCATTGTTCCAACCGCTTCCCAAGAACCGTCAAAAAGTCCCTGGCGGGGTTCTCCACCAGGTTCATTTCAATACGACCTTCAGCAAACGAAACAAGTCTCAAATGACGTTTGATCGCTGTTTTAAGTGCAAGATCACGTTTGTCCTCAACGAGGAAAATAAGCTCTTCAAAGCTTGTGATTGTTGCGTTCGGTTTAGTTTCGGAAACATCGCTGCTAACTTCAGAGGGCTCCGGTGGTTTCATCGCCAAAGCCGTAGCTTCATTTGTGCTGCTTGCTGTCAAATTTGGCGGCGTGGTTTCTGACATCGGTGCAGGAGGAGGTGTCTCAGACACGGTGCGTGCCGTTTCAACATTACCTGCGTTAGGTGCATCAGTTATCGCCGGTTGACGGCTGGTTTGTTTATTGTCTGAAAGCTGTTTTAGTAACTCATCCGGTGTAGGAAGGCTTGAGGCATGTGTGAGCCGCACAAGAACCATTTCTGCAACAGCCAACGGGCGTTCAGCGTTGTTTACTTCTGAAAGACCTTGCAGAAGAATTTGCCACGCACGTCCCAATACACGCACTGACAATGCCTCTGAAAATTCTTTTCCTCTGTTCCGTTCTATCTCTGATAGTGCCTGATCGGCGGCGGTATCAGGTACATATTTTAAACGGGTAACCAGATGAACGAAATCAGCAAGATCCGTTAAGACAACCTGCGGTTCAGCTCCGGTTTCATATTGTGATTTCAGCTCGCCCAGAGCCTCCGCCACATTGCCTTTCATGACGTGCTCGAATAGATCAACAATACGAGCTCTATCAGACAGACCGAGCATGTCCCGCATCATTTCAGCGTTTATTATGCTGTTTCCGTCCTGCATACCGTGAGCAATTGCCTGATCAAGCATGGAAAGTGCATCCCTGACGGACCCTTCTGCAGCGCGGGCTACCATTGCAAGAGCGTCTTGCTCCGCTTTTACATTTTCCTTTTCACATATGCTCGCAAGGTGCTCGGTTAGTGTTCCAGCCTCAATGCGTCGCAGATCAAACCGCTGGCAGCGTGATAACACGGTCACCGGAACTTTGCGGATTTCCGTTGTGGCGAAGATAAATTTAAGATGCTCAGGCGGTTCTTCCAATGTTTTCAATAGGCCATTGAAGGCACTTTTTGAAAGCATGTGAACTTCGTCGATGATGTAGACCTTATATCTTGCCGAAGTGGGTCGGTATTGTGCTGATTCAATAAGATCACGAATGTCATCAATACCAGTGTGAGATGCCGCATCCATCTCGATGACATCCATATGTCGGCCCTCGATGATTGCCCGGCAATGTTCACCTTCATCACTGAGGTCTACCGTTGGTTCATCCAGATCACCATTTTTGTAGTTCAATGCGCGAGCCAGTATCCGTGCTGTGGTGGTTTTACCCACACCGCGCACACCCGTCAGCATATAGGCCTGTGCAATCCGGCCGGTATTAAAGGCGTTAGAAAGCGTTTGAACCATAGGTTCTTGTCCGATCAGATCGGCAAAAATCTGCGGTCGGTACTTTCTCGCCAAAACGCGATAGGGCTGTGCGGAGTTATGTAATTCGCTCATCGCGTCAGACTATAGCCTGATAATGGGAACTGCATAAAGGCAAAACCGAACTTTCAAAGGATTTTTGGAAAATAGCGCCGAGGAAGGTGGAAGACCGGATAAGATGACCCGGGAAGAATCTCGTCTGGGCTGCTTCCTTCCGGATCTGACCCGTTGGGCAAGGATCCCGTCCATCACCGATCTTCCAAGCCCTATATCGTATTTTAAACAAAATAATGCAAGGGCTAGTGACTAAGAGTTTGTTCGTGTAAGGACTATGGTCAACCTTTTCAAGGATATGATCTTGTCCGAATTTTCACTCGATTCTCGATTAAGTGCCGATACCAAGCCAATTTTTTCATTTGAAAAAAGCGAGCTGTTTCTCGTGAATGACGCTCGCTGGCCCTGGTTGATCGTAGTTCCCACCATTCCAGATTCAGTCGAATGGCATGAATTGGAGGAAAAATCAGGGCAATTAATTGATCAAGACGTGAGCCTTGCCGCCAAAGTCCTTAAACAAATTACAAACTGTGAAAAAATCAATATTGCGTCGTTGGGGAATATGGTTCGACAGCTTCATATTCATATCGTTGCACGAGATACCGGTGATCCTAATTGGCCCAATCCGGTGTGGGGATTCGGTGAAAAAATCGCATATAAAGACGAAGATGCTCAAGACCTGATTGAGAAAATCAGCCTCAAGTTGGAAGAGACCACTGCATGAAAATAGACTTTGATATCTTACCTGATCCGGAGCCAAGCTCTATTGTCGGCTTCTCTCAAAACCGCTTAATACGCGATGCGGAAAATCGCAGTGAAGAAACAATGGTTGAGGCACTCAAAAATTCGAATGCCCGCTTTTTTCTATTTTCCGGCAACCGAGTCCTGTTGCGGAAAGAAGATGAAGTAAAAGTGCTCTTTTCGAAAGAAGAAGCTGAGACATTTGATATCGATATGCAGGCAGCGGTTTTACTGGGTGAATCCGAAGACGGACCGCAAATCGCCGTCCCATTGAAAGAGGAATTGGCTGAAGTAGAAGATCCACTTCGTGCCTATGACCTACGCAGTTTGCTCTATTCCGGATCAGTTTCCGATGAAAATGCTGGCGCAATAGCTCAAGCCGGAAGCATGTTGCACTGGCACTCAATAAACCAGTTTTGCGGTCGTTGCGGCGCAAAGTCAGAACTTATGATCGGTGGATACCGTCGTGATTGCCCGAATTGTGGCCTGAAAATATTCCCGAGAACCGACCCTGTGGTCATCATGCTAGGCGTAAAGGGCGATAAGTGTTTGATGGGACGCAGCCCACATTTTCCCGAAGGATGGTTTTCCACTTTGGCCGGATTTGTGGAGCCAGGCGAAACGATTGAAGATGCAGTACGGCGTGAAACATTTGAGGAAAGCGGGGTCAGAATTGGAAGAGTACACTATCATGCAAGCCAGCCTTGGCCATTTCCTCACTCTTTGATGATTGGCGTTCATTGTGAAGCGGTTAGTGATGAAATCAATATGGATGAGTCAGAGCTTGAAGATTGCCGCTGGTTTACCCGGGAAGAAGTGAAACTGATGATGCGTGAAGAACATCCCGATGGTTACATTTGTCCGCCGAACCGGGCGATTTCATCAGCCCTGATCAAGTTTTGGGCTGATGATTAAGCGTTCTATTGATTCAGCTTTTGGCTTTTGATTTCTCAGCGGTCCTCATACCGAACCCGAAAAAGTATCTGTTGGCTAAAAAGTATATCAAGAGCACAAAGCCAAATGCAGCCAGCAAAAGCAGGCCCAGTTCACCAAACAAGATACTGAAATCAGGGATGGTTACCCAGAGGATGGTCAAAATCATAATCCCAGCGACCGCCTGAATAGCCGTGAAATAACGTGCATACGCCCACAATACAGATTTCTCAGCTATCTCGCCCGTCTTTTCGTAGTACTTCATTCCGCAATACATTGCTGGGGCTATTGCAGTGACTATGCTTCCACCGCTGCCGATATCAAAATTGAATGCCACTTGCATTATGTATGAAAGTGCTACTAGCCCCACCATGCAAAGTAGCATTACCACAAAATACTTTATGCAAAGTTCCCTTATCATCGCCGCTCTCCTCTGCAAAATTTGGCAACATTGGTCGAATTGAGCAAATTCTACAATACGGCTCAGGCACCAGATTGATGGTTGATCATTCTTTCCGCGATAATCTTCTTCCGCCACTCTGAAGCCGGATAAACACCGAGAATCTTGAATTCATCAGTAAAGAAGCCCAGTTCCTCAAACGCCAGCTGCAAACCCTTGTCATCGGGATGGCCTTCCACATCAGCATAAAACTGGGTTGCATAAAAGGCGCCGCCAATCTGATAGCTTTCAAGTTTGGTCATGTTAATGCCATTTGTGGCAAATCCACCCATCGCCTTGTAGAGAGCAGCAGGAATATTGCGAACCTGGAACAGGAAGGTGGTAATTACTGGTCCATTTCCAGGCTGCGCCCAGTCAGCATCCCGGGAAAGCATGACGAACCGTGTGGTGTTGTGCGAGGCGTCCTCCACGTTTTCTGCAAGAGTTTCCAGGCCGTAGATTTCTGAAGCGAGGGCAGGTGCCAGGGCAGCGCAAGTGCGATCTCCTTTTTCAGCAATAAGTTTCGCTGAACCGGCAGTGTCATGACCGTTTACTGGCTCCCAGCCGTTTTCCCGGATAATCTTTCGACACTGACCAAGACCATGAATGTGGCTATAAACTGTTTTGATTTCATCCATTTTCACACCAGGCAGAACCATCAGATCAAAGCGGATTGGCAAAAAGTGCTCTCCCACGATGTGAGTGTTAGATTCTGGTAGAAGATGGTGGATGTCAGCCACCCGGCCGGCCAGCGTATTTTCGATGGGGATCATAGCCAAATCCGCGTCTCCATCAGCAAGGGCTTTAAAGGCATCTTCAAAAGTAGCACAGGGAAGTGTCTCAATATCGTTATAAAGCTGTCTTATCGCGATTTCAGAGTTAGCGCCCTTTGCGCCCTGAAATGCTATTTTATTGATATTCATCGTTTTTACCTTTGAAGTATTCTCTGACCTGCTCGAGGTCGTCTGGCGTATCTACACCGTGCGGGATGGTATTAACAAGCTGAATATCAATTCGCATTCCATTTTCAAGAGCGCGAAGTTGTTCAAGTTTCTCACGCTTTTCCAATGGGGATTGAGGTAGCCCGACGAATCTTTCCAACGCAGAACGTCGATAGGCGTAAAGTCCGATGTGGTGATAGAGCGGACCATCCCCGTGAGGTGCGGATGCGCGGGTGAAATAAAGTGCCCTCATTCGGTCCTCTGTTATCGGTGTGCCAACTGCTTTAACCACATTTGGATTTGTCCGCTCTTCTACTTCAGTGATTTCCGCAGCCAATGTAGCAATATCAACAGCTTCATCCATAAGCGGTAGCACGCTGTTTCTTATCAGGTCGCCATCGATACTGGGCAGGTCGCCTTGTAGATTTATGATGATTTCTGCTTCCGCTTTTGGGTCGACTTTTTCTACCGCTTCCCATATCCGATCAGATCCAGACTCGTGTGCGATATCTGTCATGACCGCTTTTGCGCCGTGGTTTATTGCCGCATCAATGATTTCTTGATGATCTGCCGCAACAACAGGTTCTCCGATATCAGCCTCCCGCGCCCGGTTAATTACTTGACAAATCATAGGGATTCCATCGATTTCAGCCAATGGCTTACCAGGCAATCGTGTTGATGAAAGGCGAGCGGGTATAAGAATAAGTGATTTAGACATTTTTCTGATGGATTATCGTTTCAAATTTCATTATTCAGACTTTGAACGGCAGTGTTGAATTCTTCTCATAACCCTGCATACAGACGTTGTAATCACAGCGCAAATGCAATAGGTTCCGGCTGAATTACATGCCCGGCAAAAAATAACAATTTCACGATTTCGCAAGGGCAACTAGCCGGGGTATGCGAAACAGGAGTTCTAAAATGGATTCATTTGAGTTCAACAAAGTCGCCATGGCCTTTTTGGGTGTTGTATTTATCGTCATGGGGTTAAATTTTGTTTCCGAAAGTTTGTTCCACATAGACCAACCGGAAACAAAAGGATATGCGATCGAAGTGGCTGAAGCTAGCACTGGTGGTGCGGCTCCCGCGGATGATGGTCCAAAATTTGATCCAGTTACTCCGCTTCTGGCAAGCGCAGACGTGGGAGCAGGGGAATCAAGCATTAAAGCTTGTGTAGCTTGCCACACCTTCGATGAGGGCGGCGGAAACAAAGTAGGCCCTGCGCTGTATGACATCGTAAATAAGGCAATAGCTGGTGATAGCGAATTCAAATACTCAAAAGCACTTGTTGATTATGGTGTTGACAAGACTTGGACCTACGAAGAGCTAAACGGTTTTCTGTGGAAACCAAAAACCTTCGTAAAGGGCACCAAAATGGGATTTGCTGGTGTTAAGAAAGTCGAAGACCGCGCTAACATCATTGCTTACCTGCGCAGCCTTTCCGGATCTCCAGCACCGCTTCCAGCTGAGTAATGAGTGTAAAAATTTTTATTATGGCCGCAGCAGTTTGCTCTGTTGCGGCCATTTCTTTTTTGGTCCTCAACAATGGCTCTGATAATATCGCGGATAACGCCAGACCGCCATTAGGCCTTCATTCAGCAAAGCTGGAAGAAAGAGAGCAATTTTTCCAGCTATCTGCCGTTTCAGCTTTGATATCTGAAAAAACAATCGAGCAAGGAAAGACCTTGATCAGGCGTTGTGCGCAGTGTCATTCATTTGACGAGGGTGGAGCTAACAAAGTAGGTCCCGCTTTATACGGTATCCTGGGACGTAAAGTTGCGTCAGTGGAAGGATTTGCCTATTCGTCCGCGCTGAAAAGATACGGCAAAAGCAAGATATGGGACTACGAAAACCTAAACGGATTTTTATGGAACCCGAAAAAATACCTTACAAGAACCTCGATGAATTTCGCGGGTGTGCCAAAACCGGAAGACAGGGCAGCACTAATTGCCTATTTGCGAACACTTTCCAATGATCCATTGCCACTTCCCGTAAAATGAGATGACACAAATTTAATTTGATATCATTGAAGGCAACCCTATCATCATCCTAAAGAGAATATGAGAGAACCCATGCATCTATCACCATTTACTCGAAGGAAATTTCTTTGTTCGTCAGCAGCCGCAGCCTTTGCATCATTAGTACCAAACGTTTCTTTGGCTCAAAATCCAGTACGCAAAAAGCTCCATGGCCTTTCAGCTTTTGGAACGCTGAAATATCCACCTGACTATCAGAATTTCGATGATGCAGTGCTGGATGCCCCTCAAGGTGGCACCTTAGCGTTCACACCTTCAAATTGGGCTTTCAACCAAAATATATCGACTTTCAATACTCTTAATTCTTTTGTGCTTCGTGGAGAAGCTCCGCCAAGAATGGAGTTGTGTTATGACTCATTGATGGTTGGATCACCGGACGAGCCGGATTCATTGTATTGTGCATTGGCGTCTTCGGTGGAGATATCTGACGATAGAAATACATATCGGTTTGAATTACGGCCTGAAGCACGGTTTCATGATGGTAGTCCGGTTACAGCTGATGACGTGGCATTCAGTTACACAATTCTGAAGGAGAAAGGCCACCCATCAATTGCGCAAATTTTGCGTGATATGAAAGAAGCAGTTTCCGTTGATCCATCCATCTTTGAATTGCGTTTCAATGGAGAACAATCAGATCGGGCAATCCTTTCATCCGTAGGGGTTCCAATTCTATCGAAGAAATTTCATGAAAATAATCCAATTGATGCGTCTACCCTGGATATGCCGCTAGCTTCTGGAGGGTGGCGAGTGTCAAGATTGGATGCAGGCAAGTTTATTGAATATGAAAAAGTCCAGGATTATTGGGCAAAAGATATGCCGTTTTCAGTGGGTTTTGGTCACTTTGACAAATTGCGGATTGAGTTTTTCCGTGATCGTGTTGCCCCATTTGAGGCATTCAAGAAGGGTGACATTACTTGGCGCGAAGAGTTTACTTCTAAGGTCTGGGCTACGGAGTATGATTTCCCCGCGGTTCGTGATGGCCGTGTAAAGAAAGGCGAATTCTCTTCAGAACTTACACCTTCAATGCAGGGTTGGGCAGTAAACTCCCGTCGTGCCAAGTTCGCAGATCCACGGACACGGGAGGCAATTGCTTTATGTTTCGATTTTGAATGGACAAACAAAAACCTATTCTATGGCGCTTACACCCGTTCAGCTTCAATATTTGAGAAGTCTGTATTCAAGGCATCAGGTAAACCAGAGGCGGCTGAGCTCAGATTGCTTGAGCCATTCCGCGGGCAGGTCTCTGATGAAGTATTCGGTGACGCTATCGAACCTTTTGTCACAAATGGTTCTGGAAGCGACCGTAAAGCATTGCGTAAAGCACTGGGCCTTTTGAAAGCTGCCGGATGGGAACGCAAAGATGGTAAGCTTACGAATAAAGACGGAGAAATGCTGACGCTTGAGTTTCTCATCCGAGCGCCCGTTTTCGAACGCATCCTCGGCAATTATGTGGAAAATTTAAAGAAGATTGGAATTGAACCCAGCATACGGTTGGTGGATCCGTCTCAGTTTCAGGCACGCCTTGATGACTTCGACTTTGACATCGTCGGTATGGCGGCTGGTTTTGGTGCGAGCCCTACAGCAGAATCCTTGCGGTTCTTCCTCCATTCAGAGTCTGCCGACCAAAAAGGTTCGCGCAACTTCCCAGGGATTAAGTCACCCGCAATAGATGCTCTGATCGAAGAAATGAAAACTGTTTCAAGCCGGGAAGAATTAACAGTTATCCTCAGATCCATAGACAGGGTCTTGCGTCCGTTGCATTTATGGATTCCAAATTGGTATGCAGCGAATCACCGCGTTGCCTATTGGGACATGTTTGGCTGGAAAGACCCCAAGCCAGATTATTCGTTCGCCCCTGAAGCTTTGTGGTGGTTTGATGAGGAAAAAGCAAAGAAGATTGGCAAGGCTTAGGGTTACACCATAAAGCAGCGCCTCTTTTCCAGTTATAGGAAAGCAACCGTTTCATGGGTGCATATATACTGCGAAGACTGCTTTTGATGATCCCCACCATTTTGGGCATCATGGCAATCTCATTCGCTGTCATCCAATTCGCGCCTGGGGGGCCTGTAGAACGTATTGTTGCGGAACTCACTGGTCAAGCAGGTAACGCATCTGACCGGGTTTCCGGTGGTGGAGATGGCAATGCAAGCAGCCAGGGTGAATTCGAAGGGGGAGGTGATGTCTCCTCAAAATATCGCGGTGCGCAGGGTCTAGACCCTGAATTTATCGCTCAACTTGAAAAACAGTTTGGTTTCGACAAGCCGGCCCATGAGCGTTTCGGCATCATGATATGGAACTATGCCCGTTTTGATTTTGGCGAGAGTTACTTTCGAAACATATCGGTCATTGACCTCATCATTGAAAAACTGCCGGTTTCCATATCATTGGGATTATGGATAACCTTTCTGTCTTATGGGATTTCAATACCTCTGGGCATACGAAAAGCAGTTAGCGATGGCAGCACATTTGACATATGGACCAGCGGGATAATTATTGTTGCCTATGCTATACCTGGGTTTCTGTTTGCCATATTGCTTATGGTTCTTTTCGCCGGTGGATCATTTTTCGACTGGTTCCCGCTTCGTGGGCTCACATCAGATAATTTCTCAGAACTATCATTGTTTGAGCAAATAGGAGACTATTTCTGGCACCTGGCGCTGCCGCTCACAGCAATGGCGCTATCTTCTTTTGCCACCACCACATTGTTGACCAAGAACTCGTTCCTGGATGAGATACGCAAACAATATGTGCAAACTGCCCGTGCTAAAGGCCTAGCCGAAAACAAAGTGCTTTACGGTCATGTCTTCCGGAATGCGATGCTGATCATAATCGCCGGTTTCCCGGCAGCATTCATAACGTCGTTCTTTACAGGTTCCCTTCTGATAGAAACAATATTCTCGCTTGATGGCCTTGGCTTGTTGGGTTTTGAAAGCATCATTGGTCGTGATTATCCGGTAGTCTTCGCAACACTTTATATCTTCTCCCTGATAGGCTTGGTTGTGAGTTTGATCTCAGATGTGATCTACACGCTGATTGATCCACGCATCGACTTCGAAGCCAGGGAGGTCTGATGAGAGATACAGTTCAGACTGCAGAATCCAAGCGCCCATTTCTCTCACCGCTGAATCAACGCCGTCTTGCCAATT
>CAWUJF010000063.1:0-10484 GCA_963922405.1 uncultured Hyphomicrobiales bacterium
AAGAGAGCAAGGACTTTGGCGGAACAGTTGCTGCTGAAATGGCTGCTGCTATTGATGATGCGACCTCTCGCTTTAATGACGCTGTAAACGCCATGCGTAGTGCTGCAGCAACCATTCGCCAGGAGTTGGATGAAACTCGCGAGCAAATGCGCCGAGGCGTGCTGGAACTTCCAGACGAGACTGAGCAAAACACAATTGCAATGCGTCGGGTTGTTACAGACCAGATTGCAGCGTTGCGTGACCTGTCAGCGATTGTACAGCGCTCCGGCAAGGTACTTGATTCAAGCCCTGTCAGAACCACTGCAACAGCGACAGCACCTGCTCCGTCGCTACAACCTAGCTACGCTGAGCCAGCACGAGCCCCTGTGACCGCTGCTGTAGCCAAGCCTGATTTGGATACTATTGCAACTGAGAGCGAGCCGCGTGTAGTGCCTAACCGCGAACCGGCAATAGGAAATACTATTAGAGGCAGCAAGCCTGCTTTCAGCCAGCCGGAGAGCCCCAGCATTACTCAAAACGAGGGTTGGGTAAGCAATTTGTTGAGAAGAGCGTCTGAAGACGATACATCCAAGGAAGCGGATCAACCACGACCAGACCCACGCTCAGCATCACAACTATCTGAGTCTCTGAACGCAATTTCAATGGATATTGCCAATCTACTTGATCCAAGGGTTTCAGCAGAGCTGTGGAGCAGATACGAGCGAGGAGAAGCTAACATCTTCACGCGTTGGCTAGCCTCTCAGAAATCAGATCAGGCAAAGGCTTTACTAGCAAACAAGTTTAGCAATGATCGCGAAGCCCGCGCACTAATGGAACGTTTTTCAACTGACTTCGATACGCTGGTGAAAATGGTTTCTCGCAACGGCGTGGAACGTGTTGCTGTACAAAAGCAGATGCAGACTGAAGCCGGTCAGGTTTACACAATTTTGCAAAGCGCCATGCGCAGCTAATCAGAGCTCGAACTAATTAGAAATGGCCCGGTCAAACATGGCCGGGTCTACATTTCCACCAGAAAGTGTTAAGGCAACCACATCCCCGTCCCATTCAGGGGCATACTTTATTACGCTCGCAAGGGCCACGGCACCTCCCGGCTCTACCACAAGCTTTAGCTCTTCAAAGGCAAACCTTACTGCATCAAGCGCCTCTTCGTCAGTAACGACCAACCCACCGGAAAGATTCTTGCGGTTAATTTCAAAGCCGATCGGGCCCGGCGAAGGTGAAATCACAGCGTCACATACTGAACCTGCAGTAGAAGCATTTGTCTCAATTGACCCGCTTTTCAAAGACCGCGCGTAATCATCAAATCCTGCTGGTTCACTTGAGTAAATTTTCGCATCAGGGAAATGATGCTTTATTGCAAGCGTAACACCACTGGTTAGGCCACCACCGCCTGTACAAATCACCATGTGATCCAATTCCAGACCCTTATTTTGAAGATCTTCTGCAATCTCGAGCCCAACAGTGCCCTGCCCGGCAATCACATTTGGATTATTGAAGGGGTGAATGAAAACACCCCCCTTCTCATTCATGAACTCGGCCACCGCCAAGTCTCGGTCCTCCGAAGCTCGATCATAATAAACGATTTCAGCACCGCTTGCTTGCGTTCTATGTACTTTCATTTTGGGTGCATCGGACGGCATGATGATAGTGGCATTTGCCCCGAATAACCTGGCTGCCTCGGCAATTCCCTGAGCGTGGTTGCCCGAGGAACTGGCGACAAACCCTATCTCACACTCATCTTTGCTGAGTTGGGAAATCGCGTTATAGGCACCACGAAATTTAAACGAACCAGTCCGTTGCAGGCATTCCGGTTTCAGGAACACCTTCTTGCCAACCATATGATCCAAAGCATCGCTCCGCAACAAAGGAGTGCGAACCGCTTCGCCCCTGATACGTTCAGCAGCCCTATTTACATCATCAATTGTTGGCACTTGCATGCTTTATTCCTTTCGATTTGTCATAGGATTATTTCCATATTTAGCTGTGGTAATACAATCCCCATCGCGATAAACATTAAGAACGCCAATCGGAGGATGAGGATTTTCAATGGATCTCGGTATTGAAGACAAGAAAGCAATTGTTTGTGCATCAAGCAAGGGCTTGGGAAAAGGATGCGCGAAACACCTGGCAGAAGCCGGTTGCCAAGTGATTGTGAACGGACGCGACCCGGATTCCACGCGAATGACGGCTGAAGAAATTTCTAAAAATGCAAAGCATGAGGCAATTGTCGTATTGGCGGACGTTTCAACAGCGGAAGGACAGGCAGCATTGCTGGAAGCTTGCCCAGCGCCGGATATACTCGTGAACAACAATGGTGGACCACCACGTAAAGATTTTCGGGAACTGGACCGCGCAGCCATGTTGGAAGGTGTAGTTCAGAACATGGTCACTCCTATTGAACTCATTCAAGCCGTAGTCGATGGTATGGGTGAGCGTGGCTTCGGAAGAATTGTAAACATCACATCCCTTTCCGTTTATACCGCTATTGAAGGCCTGGATCTGTCATCAGGCGCGCGTGCTGGGTTATCTTCCTTCCTGGCTGGCGTTTGCCGTTCTGTTGCTGACAAGAACGTTACGATAAACCAGATATTGCCCGGAAAAATGGACACTGCTCGTCTTGAGGGCGGAATGAAAACAAGCGCTGAAGCCAAAGGCATTTCTCTCGACGAAGTAAGAAAACTTGAAGCACAGTCAATCCCTGCCAAGCGCTTCGGCAGCGCAGATGAATTCGGCGCGCTATGTGCTTTCCTGTGTTCGCAGCATGCAGGATACATTACTGGGCGAAATATCCTGGTAGATGGCGGGCTAAACCAGAACGCATTCTAAAATTCTCAATCAATTGAACAATCGACGGGCCGGAAACAGAAATGTCTGAGAGCAAAAAAACCTATAAACCCTCAAATGAACTGGAAGAGGGAGCACTTTTCTATCATATGAGCCCCAAGCCGGGTAAGATGGAAATCACGGCAACCAAACCCCTGGGCAACCAGCGCGATCTGGCGCTTGCATATTCCCCGGGCGTTGCAGCTCCCTGCCTGCATATTGAGGCTGAACCTGAACGGGCTGCAGATTATACCGGACGTGCAAACCTTGTTGCTGTCATATCTAACGGCACTGCGGTACTGGGCCTCGGCAATATTGGTCCCCTTGCATCCAAACCTGTGATGGAGGGGAAAGCTGTTCTATTCAAGAAATTTGCTGACGTTAATGTCTTTGACATCGAAGTCAATGAAACTGAGGTGGACAAGTTCTGCAACGTGGTTGCAGCTCTGGAACCAACTTTCGGCGGCATAAACCTGGAAGATATTTCTGCGCCGGAATGTTTCCTGATTGAGGAGCAACTTCGCGAACGTATGAAAATCCCTGTATTTCATGACGATCAACACGGTACAGCCATCATTGTAGCAGCTGGTGTGAGAAACGGCCTGGAACATGCCGGCAAAAAGATTGAAGACGTCAAGATCGTTGCCTCAGGTGCAGGTGCTGCATCCATCGCCTGCCTCAACTTGCTTGTCTCTATGGGAGCCAAGAAAGAAAACATCTGGGTGTCTGATTCAAAAGGTGTCGTTTGGGATGGTCGAAATGAAAGCATGGACCGCTACAAGCAGGCTTATGCACAGAAAACAGAACTTCGCGAACTGGCCCAACTCATGCCTGGTGCTGATGTGTTTATCGGTCTGTCAGCGGCCGGTGTACTTAAGCCAGAAATGCTGAAGGAAATGGCTGACAATCCCATCGTGATGGCGCTTGCTAACCCTACTCCTGAAATCATGCCGGAAGTGGCGCGTGAAGCAAGACCGGACGCAATGATCTGCACTGGTCGCTCAGACTATCCAAATCAGGTAAACAATGTGCTTTGTTTCCCGTTTATGTTCCGTGGAGCCCTTGATGTGGGCGCAACCACTGTCAACGAAGAGATGAAAATCGCCGCTGTGGAGGCGATCGCGGAACTCACACGTGAAGAGCCCTCAGAAGCGGCTGCCGGCGCATATGGTGGCAATACACCGCGCTTTGGGCCGGATTATCTGATCCCCTCACCCTTCGACCAGCGCCTGATCCTGCGGATTGCACCTGCCGTTGCAAAAGTTGCAATGGAAACAGGTGTGGCCACCCGTCCCATAGATGATTTTGACGCTTATTATGACCGGTTGAACCGCTTCGTATTCCGATCCGGCCTGATCATGAAGCCGATCATCGAAGAGGCCACAAACTGCAATAAACGCGTTATCTATTCTGATGGTGAAGATGAGCGGGTTCTAAGAGCCGCCGAAATTTCCATACAGGACAAGTTATGCCGTCCGATTCTAATCGGCAGGCCAGAAGTGATTGAACACAGGCTTGAACGATTCGGTCTCAGTATCCGCCCAGGCAAAGATTTTGAGGTAATCAACCCTCAGCGTGATGACCGCTATCGCGACTATGTCAACACGCTGCTGGAAGTTGCTGGCCGGGACGGAATTACACCGGATGCCGCAAGAACAATCGTAAGAACCAACACAACAGCAATTGGTGCATTGGCCATTATCCGGGACGATGCCGATGCCTTGATTTGTGGTCTTGAAGGAAGGTTCTTCCGCCATAGGCAATATATCGATCAGATCATTGGGCGACGAGAAGGCCTTAGCTCACTTCATGCGATGAGTTTGCTAATCGACCAAAGAAGAGCATTGTTCATGACTGACACCTACATTGCGGAAGACCCTAACGCTCAGCAAATTGCAGAGATGACAAGACTGGCTGCAAAGGAAATCGAACGGTTCGGCATCACACCAAAGGCCGCCCTGCTCTCAGCGTCAGACTTCGGTTCGCGCCCCATGCCCACATCAAAAATCATGCGAGAAGCTGCAGAGATCCTGTTCAAAACGGATCCTGATCTCGAGGTTGATGGAGAGATGCACAGTGATACTGCTTTGGATGAGAGTGTTCGTGAAAAAGTTTATCCGTTGTCCCGGCTGGAAGGCAAAGCAAACTTACTCGTATTCCCAAATCTCGATGCCGCAAACATCACCATGAACGCAGTGAAAGCAACCACGGATGGACTGCATGTTGGCCCTATCATTCTGGGTACAAAGCGCCCGGCTCATATTCTACCTCCGGCTGTTACATCACGAGGTGTGTTGAACATGACTGCACTGGCAGCCGTTCAGGCCATTCAGATGGATACGAATTGATAATAAATTATTTACCCTGACCACCATATTCGAGCCATTTAGCTCCCATATGGTCGTTAATGGCATCCAACACACACAGGTGTTAATCTGAAATTCATCAGAAATATGCTATTTGTGCCGATGGATATGGGAGTCCATTGACCTAACGGGGTTAGTTTTGCGTAAGGCATTAGAAAATAATAGCTTTTTCAAGCTCAATTACTCAGCGCTTTCTGGCGTTGCAGTGATTTTGTTTGCATCTGGTGTGTATGTTTCCACACCTGATGATGCCAACGCGCAGTCGCGTGCGCAAATTTGTCGCGCTCTAAACCAGCAACTTGCTTCTTTGAGTTCCGGTGGTTCGAGAAGCGGAAACTCCGCCAAATACCGGCAATATTCCAACGCCGTGCGAAAACAACAGGTCCAGATCAACAAAACCAAACGTGCTGCAAGACGGTCGGGTTGTATTGGCATACTAAAGAACCGAAACAGCCAATGCAGACGCATCACTTCAAGTTTGAACAAGATGAACGCAAATCTAAGAAGCTTAAGACGCGCGCAAGCTCAGTTTGCTCCAAGCGGCTTGAGGAACGCAGGTAAGCGTGATCGTATTCTTCGTGAGTTGGGACGCAATCGCTGTAACACCCTGGGTTCGGAAACACGTCAAGCAGACCTTCAGCCTCAACGTAAATCACGTCGCCGTACGCTTCTGGAACAAATCTTTGGAGTGCGGACTTATCGGGAGAATGGTCAACGCGCTTATGAATATGACGAAGATGCGGAAGGCTTGGGACGCGGCGGCCAGTTCCGCAGCCTTTGTGTGAGAAAGACTGACGGCTATTATTTCCCCATCAGCTTTCAAACAAGCTACGATAACTTGGCTAAAGACGACGCCGTCTGTCAGGCGATGTGCCCTGGATCAGAAGTTGGCCTTTACTACCACCGCATGCCCGGCCAAGACAGCGAAGACATGATTGCTTATGGCACTGAACAGGAATACGCTTCAGAGCCTTTTGCATTTGCTTACAGAAAGTCTCATAACCCTGAAAACACCTGCAGATTTGCAGTTGCCAGTCGTGATGTGAGCGTCAGCACCAGCGCGCAAGGTCAGTTTGCAAATGCTGAAGATGAGCGTCAGCTGATCGGCACTCCTAAATTTCAGAAAGATCGTGCACTATCACCGGATGGATATGTGAATGCTAAACTTGGCATTACCAGTGAATATGCAAAGAGCTATCTGATTGAAGCTCGCAAACCGAAGGAACTCAATCCTGAAGATCGTTTACTTTCAGAAGACAAGCGAAAGATCAGGATAGTCGGGCCAGCGTTCTTTCCCGTCCAATAAGCGGCAGTAACTTATCCAATTCAGGTCCATGTTCCATGCCAGTCAATGCCTTTCTTAACGGCATGAAGAGGCCTTTGCCTTTCCGGTCAGAAACACCTTTTATAGCACTGATCCATTGACCCCAGGTTTCAATGTTCCAATCTCCCTCTGGCAACACTGAAACGGCTGTAGAAATGAACTCCTTATCTTCCTGGTCTATTATTGGTGATGCATTCTCAATCAGGTTCCAAAAATCCGCAGCTTCTGAAACCTTTTCAAGATTGTCTTTGACAGCATCCCAAAATGCAGCACCACCACTCACCGCCATTGCGTCGAGTCGATCTTTAACATCGTCATAGGTCAATTGATGAACGATACGTCGGTTGAGGCTTCCCAGTTCTGCGGGATCAAATTTGGCGGAAGATTTCGTAACCGATTTAAGATCAAACGTGCTCACCAAATCAGCCATTTTCGCCAATGCCTCCACCGGCCCGGAAGTACCGGTCAGCACTGCCAGGCAGGCAACAGCCATGCCTTCATAGCCTTCTTCTGCCAGTGTATGTATGGAAAGCGATCCAAGGCGTTTGGAAAGCCCCTCCCCATCCTGTGTTGTGAGCAAGTTGTGATGCCCAAACTGCGGAGGTGTTGCGCCAAGGGCCTTAAAGATAGCGATTTGAGCACCTGTGTTGGTAACATGATCATCACCTCTCAACACATGGGTGATGCCAAGATCGATATCATCAACCACACTTGGAAGCGTATATAGCCAGGTACCATCAGCACGAATTAGAACCGGGTCCGACATGGAAGCAAGATCAACGGTTTGCTGGCCTCTGATGATATCGTCCCAGGTTTCTTCCGTCCGTTGGGTTGTGAACGGATCGCTTTCAAAGTTCGGCAGTAAGAAGCGCCAGTGAGGCTTTAGGCCTTCAGCTTCAAGTTCCTTACGCTGCTCATCATCAAGCCTCAGTGCAGACCGGTCATATACTGGCGGTTTACCGCGTGCAGCGAGCCTTTTGCGTTGGCGATCCAGCTGATCAGGAGTTTCATAGCAAGGATAGAGCAGACCCACATCTTTCAGCTTCTGCGTTGCTGCTTCATGCTGTTCAGCCCTGTCAGATTGACGTTCCACAATATGGGGCTTGATGCCAAGCCAGTCCAAATCTCTGGCAATACCATCAGCATATTCTTGCTTGGAGCGTTCCTTGTCTGTGTCGTCGTACCTCAGCACAAACTCGCCGTCATTCTGAAGCGCATAGATCCAGTTAATTAATGCCGGTCTGGCATTGCCAATGTGAATGTTGCCGGTTGGAGATGGCGCAAAACGCACTCTTACTGTCATGGAATTATTCCGGATTATTTTCTTGTTGCAGTCTTTGTTTAACCTGACGCGATACAAACAGCATAATTGCGCTGGCTGCAAGGCAGTAAATGCCCATAGTCAATATTTGAGCAGGATATGACACATTTAGATCAATCAGGAACCCGGTCAAACCAGGCCCAAGCGCAGTTCCAAATACCATCAAAGCGATGATGATAGAACGAATGGAGCCCAGATGCTTAGTTCCGTAAATTTCCGGCCACAAAGCCCCGAACAGTGTCGATGAAATGCCATATGAAATCCCGAGTAGTCCCATGAATACAAAACTACCAACAACACTTTCAATTGCCCACATGGCAATACAGGCTGCGGCCAATGGAATAAGGAAAAAAGGCAAATGCGAAATTGCCGAAAACCGGTCGATTGTATAACCGGAAATCAGGGCGAACGAAAAAGTCATAATCGCCATAACGGTAAACGACAGCGAATATTGCAGTTTGTCCCATCCGCGCAGTTCAATCAGATAGTCCTGATGAAAGAAAAGCGTTGTCCCGATAAAAGCAGGCGCGAGAACAGCGATACAGATGCTCCAGAAAAGTACATCCCGCATTACCTCAGCCCGGGTCCATTGCCGTAAACTGGTTCGCGCTTCATCAGATATTTCCTGCTGGCTTGGAACGCGTTCAACACGCATCAGGGCATATATGACAGGCAACGCGACCACAGCGACAAACACCGCAGACATGAGCCAGGTTCCCCTCCAGCCTGTGACAAGCAATGCATATACAAAAACGATCGGCAGCAAGGCTTCACCCGCCTGATGCCCGACAACAGCTACCGAAACCGCCCGTCCTCTTTGAGCCGAATACCACCTTCCCATTGCGGTAATGGAAATATGCGTCATCATCCCTTGCCCGAAAAGACGAAGAGCATAGAGGATTACCACCAGTAAAATTATTGAGTGTGAAACACTCATCAGAAATGTTGCCAGCACAAGCGCAGGAATGGTGATCAGAACGGTTTTGGCAACCGAAACATGATCCACTATCCTGCCAAGAAATGGCAGGGTCATCGCGCTTCCAAGCGTAGCTAGCATGTAGAGTGTCCCCCACTCTCCATTCGTCAGATCATATTCAGTCCGAATTGCACCACCGGAAAGTGAAATGAAAAACGTTTGACCAAACGAAGAGAAAAAAGTGAGGAGAAACCCTCCCGCAAGCCACCGGGCGTTCTGTGTTAGAAACTGAACGTAGGACATTCATCCGCTCTATCAGAGTCGACACAGGAAGCAAGTAGAATTTGTCCGCCAATCTTTAACCAGCCAATTGTTCCGTGCTTGCCGACGATCGTTTGAGCACTTGCGTCAATATTGCCGGAGCCATAACAGCCAGCGAGAACAGGTCGGCCTGCCAACTCGGCGCGATGAAAATCAAACCGGCAAACCCGAAGGTTATCCTTTCGAAAGCATTCATCGGAGCAAGCCAGTAGCCCACAACAGCGGCTGAAAGTGCCACCACGCCCATAATACAACTTGTGGCGGTGTAGGAGAATTCCACGAAATCAAAGCCCGTGCTGGAGACAAACAGCAGGACAGGCGCATAGACGAAAGCCATTGGAGCCACGATCTTCCCAAGCCCCAATGTGAATGCTGATATTCCGGTCCTGAACGGATTGGAATTCGCAATCGCAGCGGCCGCATAAGCGGACGTACAAACCGGTGGTGTGATCTCAGAGACAACACCGTAGTAAAGCACAAACATATGACTTGCGATCGGTGGAATACCCAATTGGGCAAGAGCAGGCTGCGCTACAGAAACAAGCATAATGTAGAGCGCCGTGGTCGGGATCCCTGCTCCCATAAGGATGCACGAGATCGCAATAAACACCAGGGACAGGAATAATTGAAGGTCTTGAACGGTCAGGAACGACAAAATGCCGCCAAGCGAAACAAAGTCATAAAGACTGATCGCGAGCGTTCCAGCACCCTGTGTCACCATAAACCCGATGCGGAAACCAACCCCCGTAGTATTGATCACACCAACAACGATACCCACGGCGGCTGAGGCGGCACCAACAGCGAGCGCATATTTCACGCCGAGTTCCATGGCGTCAGTCATCTCAGGTAACTTGATGGGGTTTTGCGGGTTCAGCGTTCCAATCAGTGAACCTGAGATGAGCAATATGGTCATGCCCAATTCAAATCCTCCGTCAGAATATTTCCACAGGACAAATGCTATGAACGCCGCCGGGTATACCCATGTGGCAGGACTTTTGATCCTCGCCATACCTACAATGATTGAGAGTGAAATTCCGCAGAAAGCCGACATAAACGGCGTATAGCCAGAGAAAAGGACGAACAACAAACCAACAAGGGGTATGATGTTTGCCCATCCATCGCGCCAGACTTCAGCGAATTTGGGCAACATGTCTTTAGCCAGTCCTTGAAGGTTCAGGCGGCGGGCCATCAGGTGCACAACCGTAAAGACGCCCACATAGTGCAGAATTGCAGGGAAAATCGCTGCAATCACAATTGTTGTGTAAGGGATCTCAAGAAACTCAGCCATGATGAATGCGGCCGCACCCATAATTGGCGGTGTAATCTGGCCACCCGCAGAAGATGCTGCTTCAACCCCGCCGGCGAAATGTCCCGGATATCCAAGACGCTTCATGTTCGGAATGGTAAGTGCGC
>CAWUJF010000064.1:0-10419 GCA_963922405.1 uncultured Hyphomicrobiales bacterium
GGTAACATCGCTGGAACTGTAGGTATAGAAAACGTTAGAACGCAGGCGCTCTGTGATGGGAACACCGAATGTAATGGTTGCGCGATTTGAGTCTACATCAAAACGACGTTCCTCTGTATCGTCTGACTCAACAGCCTCCAGCGAAATCCCAGCAGATACCGGGTAACCGAGGAAGTAAGGTTCGGTAAAGTCGAAATTGTATCCCGTTTCGTCTTCACTGCTGCGGACTGCAGCACGGATAAACTGACCGCGGCCGAGGAAGTTACGCTCAGAAACAGAGACCTGCGCTGATGCACCACCGTTAGAAGAGAAACCACCTGACAAGGAAACATCACCAGTTGATTGCTCTGACACATTCACGAATACCACAACCTTGTCAGCTGAGCTCCCTGGGCGTGTTGTCACTTCAACGTTTGTGAAGAAGCCCAGAGCCTGAATACGGTCACGTGTTTTTTGGATCAACACACGGTTGTAAGCATCACCCTCAGACAATTCAAATTCGCGGCGAATTACATAGTCTCTGGTCCGAGAGTTACCGACAATACGAATGTCTTCGATGAATACACGAGCGCCCTCGTCTACTAGATAAACAACATCAATAGTGTTGTTCTCAAAATTTCTGTTTCCGCGCGGTGCAACCTCAACAAAGGCAAATCCCCGTTCGGCAACTGCATTCGTGATTGCAAGTATGGAATTCTCAACCCTACGAGCACTGTAGAATTCGCCTGTATCTGTTTCTAGCAAAGGAAGCAGCTCTTCGCTGGACACACCCGAGATAGTGCTTTCAACCGATATATTGCCGAAGGTATAACGTGGACCCTCTTCCATCGTGATTGTGATGATGTACTGGTTTTCCACCTCATCCAATTGCGCGTCCGTTGAAATGATCTGGAAATCCGCAAAGCCACGGTTAAAATAGAAGTTACGAAGCAGTTCCTCGTCAGCGTTCAACCTGTTACGATCGAAAATATCGTTGGTGGAAAGGAAACTTAACAGCCCTGATTCCTTTGTGGAAATCACATCGGCCAATCTTCTTCCAGAAAACGTATCGTTACCCACGAAGTTGATTTGCGCGATTTTTGTCTTTTCACCTTCATTGATGCGATAGATCACGTTTACCCGGTTATTGGCTAATGGAACTACCTCAAAACTTACGGTGGCGTCTCTACGACCAACGCGTGAATAGGCCAGATTAATTCTGTCCACATCGGTTGCCGCTTGCTCATCGCTGTATATTGATTGGGACTTGAGAATGACCACGCCAGTGAGTGCATCATCCTTCAGGCGTTTGTTGCCCTCAAAAAACACCTTGTTGACTGTAGCGTTCTCATCAACTTCGACTACCAGGGTTGAGCCTTCCTGGAATATACTCACATCACTGAACAGGCCCGTCACAAACAGAGCCTTAATGGAATCGTCAATATCAAAATTGTTGAATGACTGACCGGGAACAATCGTCAAATATGACGCGACCACTTCATCATCAATCCGCTGGTTACCGCGAACATCAATTCGACTCACTACAGCAGCGTGAGCTTCGGAAACAACAAGGTTTCCGGGCACCGAAATTGACATAAGCGGAAGCAGAGTAAGACACAGTGCGAGAAAGACTGTTTTTATCTTGTTATTGTATCTCATTTTTTTCCCAATGTACCCCAACTGCTGCGCAGTAAAACGACAAGCCATCCGGATGAATCCAGATTCCCTAAAGTTAACAAACCTTTTACAGAATTTTCCCCGATGCGCAACCTTGCAAGGCAGATTTACCTCAGACATTTATACCATTTTGCCAGACTGTTGCATTTTGAACCACTTCTTTCAGCCCTCATAGTTAACAAATGATCAACATTTGTATCACCATGTTACAAAAACCTTGCGAAATCAGGCACCTGCGAACAATCTGCTGCAAACTTTACCGTGATTCACCATAGCCGGAAATCTGGCTAAAAACAGGCAAAGTGTTCTAATTCAGGAATATTTGAGTGATATCGTTCCAGGTGGCAAACACCATAAGACTCAGCACGAGTCCCATACCTATTCGAAAACCGATTTCCTGACTGTTTTCACTTAGCGGCTTGCCCTTAATTGCTTCAATTGCATAAAAGACCAAATGGCCACCATCCAACATGGGAATCGGAAACAGGTTCAGTAGGCCGATACTCACTGATAGTATCGCTGTAAGATTAATCAAAGCCACGAAACCCAGCGTAGCTACTTCTCCCGAAACCTTGGCGATGCGAATTGGCCCGCCAAGCTGATCAGCAGATTCGCGCCCCACAACTATTGCTCCGAGATACTGCAATGTGCGTTTGATGATGAAATAGGTTTCACCAACACCGGCACCTACTGCCTCCAACGCACCATATTCTTTCAGCCTGACATTTGCTTCTTCAGCTTTACTGGCGATTCCGATGACACCGGAATATGTAACGTTTCCAAAACGGTCCGTCCGCTCAGTACGCTTTGGTGTTACCGGTATATCAAGCAATTTTCCTGCTCGTTCCACGGTTATAAGCATTTCAATTCCGTGGTTTGGACCCACAAGTCTGGGAATATCTGAAAAACTGGAAACTTCGCTACCATCCACCTTGACTATTATATCACCTCTCTGGAAGCCCGCTTCAGCCGCAGCACTGTTTTCAACTACTTCGGAAACAACTGGATCGCTCACATAACGTCCCACGAAGTAAAATGATCCAGCGAATATGATAATCGCGAGAATGAAGTTTGCGAAAGGTCCGGCAGCAGCAACGGCGGCGCGCTGCCCGACGCTCTTATGTTCGTAACTACCCGATTTTTCTTCGTCGCTCATTTGATCGAGCTTTTCAAAATCCGGTTTGGACGCAGCATTGGCATCGCCCAGGAACTTCACGTAACCACCTAACGGAACTGCGCAAAACTTCCATCTGGTGCCATGCTTATCTGTGAAACCTATGAGTTCTGGACCAAAGCCTACAGCAAATGCCTCAATATCAACGCCGTTCCAACGGGCGACCAGATAGTGACCCAACTCATGGAAAAACACCACAATTGTAAGAACGATGAGAAACGGCAGGATATACCCGAGAACCGGGAAGCCAAACAGCGTGAACTCACTCAAAAATTCCATATTTCTATCCAGTCCTAGCCAAAATAAGTGCCCAGAAGTCTTTTCAGTTCCTATCTCAGGAAATTACTGAAGAAAACTGATGATAGTGACGCACTTTCGTTGCCACTGTATGTAGTTTGCCCGTTATCAATCCACAAGAGTATGATCCACAATGTTACGCCGGCAACCACCAACCCATCCACGCGATCCAAAACTCCACCATGTCCGGGTATTATAGAACCAGAATCCTTTACGCCAAATTTACGTTTGATGACAGATTCGACCAAGTCACCGATTTGTGACACGACACACAGGACAAGCATCAGCAGGAAAAACCCGATACCGCCATTGTTGCCTGAAAAATAAAGCACCAACCAGCTTATGAACAACGCACCCGCAATGCTTCCCAGAAATCCTGACCAGGTCTTTTTGGGTGATATTCTTGGAGCAAGTTTTGGGCCGCCAAAAGTTCTGCCGGCAAAATATGCAAAAACATCCGCTCCCCAGACGCAACCAAACAGTAGGAAAATCAACAGTATCCCGTCTGTCCCCTCACCCCGTAGTTGGGTCATGGCAAAAAAAGGTAGTACTGCATAAACAAAGCCCAGCGGGCTCCAGGCAGATCTGCTGAGCAACAACTCCCAAAACAGCAAAACGATTATGGTGGACACCGCCAGCAGCAATGCGGTGACAAAATCACCGATCATCCAGCTGCCGATTGAGAGCAAGAGCATCACAAATGATGCGGCTTTGGCTGAAAATCGCACATGCTCTCCGCTCATTTTCATAAACTCGAACAGAATCAGTATTGCTGCGACGGCCCAGAGCAGCTCAAAAGTCCGCCCGCCGGCCCAAGTCATATAAAGGACAGCAACACCCAGTATTACTGCGGAAATAATGCGAATTTTCAGTTCGTGATTGAATAGACGATGCTGGCCAGCGGTATCGTTCAAGATCCCGTTTCCATAACTATTCCGCCATATCTGCGGTTGCGTTGCTGGTATGTTTTCAGGGCTTCGACAAATTCAGATGGTGTGAAGTCCGGCCAAAGTGTATCAACAAACACCATCTCGGTATAAGCCATTTGCCAAAGCAGGAAATTCGATAAACGCACCTCACCGCTGGTCCTGATTAAAATATCAGGATCTGGAATTCCGGCAGTGTAAATCGAGTTTGAAATCATATCTGCACAAACATCTTCGGACTTGATTTGTCCGGCTTCAATGGCTTTTGCAATTCTTTGAACTGCGTCTTCAATCTCGTCTCTGGAGCCGTAATTGAAAGCAATGATCAGTTTTTGACCTGTATTGTGTTGCGTGAGGTTGGTGGCTTCGTCCAGCAAATTCAGAATGTCCGTCGGCACGTTATTGCGTTTGCCGATGACTTTCAGGCAAACGTTGTTCTTGTGCAGCTCCGCCAGATCTCTTCGGATGAAAAATCTCAACAGTTTGAAGATTTCTGCAATCTCGTCTTTCGGGCGAGACCAGTTCTCTGAAGAGAAGGTGTAAAGTGTCAGATAATCAATACCGAGTTCGCCAGCGGTTCGCACCACTTTCCGGACTGCTTCCACACCCTGACGGTGACCTTCAGTTCTTGGCAATCCGCGTCTTTGTGCCCAGCGCCCGTTTCCATCCATGATGATGGCCACGTGGCGTGGGATTTCACCACTTTCAAGTTCCTGGATTAAATGCTGAATATCGGTCATAGGCGGTTGCGGGCGAGCTTTCAGGGTTATACCTGCATGATTTCCGATTCTTTGGCCGCCAGAATACTATCAACCTCGGCGATCATATCATCGGTGGATTTCTGCACTTTATCTGACAGTGCCCGGGCTTCGTCCTGCCCCATGTCACCGTCTTTTTCTGCTTTCTTCAAAGCTTCCATACCATCACGACGAACGTGACGGATCGAAACTTTGCTTTGTTCTGCGTATTGGCCGGCCACTTTAACGATCTCTCGGCGTCTTTCTTCGTTAAGCTCCGGCAACGGGATGCGAAGATTTGAACCATCAACAACCGGGTTCAAACCAAGATCAGATTCGCGAATTGCTTTTTCAACAGCGCCAACCATACCCTTGTCCCAGACCTGAACTGAAATCATTCTTGGCTCCGGCACGGCGACCGTACCTACCTGATTTATTGGCATTTGCTGGCCATATGCATCCACCATAATCGGATCGAGAATCCCAGCGGAGGCTCTACCTGTGCGTAAACCGGCCAGATCGGACTTTAATGCGCTTAAAGCCCCCTCCATTCTGCGTGTGATATCAGCTAGATCTATCGGATTATCGCTCATGGTTTATCTTTCTGTTTATTATTCCAAATCAATTGTCGTGAACCGTAGTCGAACGGCCCTCACCTTTCAATATTTTTGCAAAGCCGCCAGGCTCTGACAGGGAGAAAACCACAACAGGAATTCCCGCATCCCTGGTCAGGCTAACAGCAGCGGCATCCATCACTTCCAGCCCCTTTGACAACACCTCAGAATGAGAAATGGTTTCGAAACGAGTGGCATTGGGGTCCTTTTTGGGATCTGCGCTATAGATGCCATCCACCTGAGTTGCCTTGAACAACGCGTCGCTGCGCATCTCGCAAGCTCTCAATGCTGCAGCTGTATCCGTTGTGAAATAGGGATTTCCGGTTCCGCCTGCGAAGATTACGACTTTTCCTTCACTCTGGTATTTTTCGGCAACTCTTTGAGAAAACGGCTCGCAGACTTCTGCCATATCTATTGCAGACAAGACGACAGCATCTACGCCCAAATCCACCAGTGCCATTTTCAGTGCTATTGCGTTCATTACTGTGGCAAGCATTCCCATGTGGTCGCCGGAAACACGATCCGCACCCTTTGCAGCCAAAGCGACGCCGCGGAAAATGTTGCCGCCGCCCACGACAAGTCCCACTGTCGCACCAAGATCGATGCCTTCCTTGATGTCGGAGCAAATACGAGTGACTGTACTTGGATCGATGCCGAATCCGGTATCACCCATCAATGCTTCGCCGGAGACTTTTAGAAGAACGTTTTTATATTTCAGATCCGCCGACATGAATCACTCTACTAATTCGTTTTGTTACCGATACACGAAGGGCGCTCCGTTGTCACGGAACGCCCCTAGCAGATTTTTAACAAATTAAGCCTTGTTTGTGCATATCCTTTTCAAATTGTGCACAACGAGCTTAGTTGTGTGCGAATTAGCTGCCCTTCATGGTTGCAGCAACTTCTGCAGCAAAGTCTTCTTCTTCCTTTTCAACACCTTCACCCAGTGCCAAACGAACGAAGCCCTTCATTGTGATTGGCGCGCCCACACCACCTTCGGCTTCTTTCACGGCCTGCTCAACGGTGATGTCTGGATTGATGACGAAAGACTGTGAAAGCAGAACGCTTTCCTGGAAGAACTTACGCATCTTGCCTTCGACCATTTTAACGGCGATTTCTTCTGGCTTGCCGGATTCTTTGGCTTCTTCCAGATAAACAGCACGCTCACGGTCTGCCACATCTGCTGGTACATCCTCTTGCGTCATGGCAAGCGGGTTTGTCGCAGCCACGTGCATAGCTACCTGTTTGCCGATCGCTGCCAGCGCATCTGCATCACCGGATGATTCCAGTGCCACGAGTACGCCGATCTTGCCAATGCCCTCACCAGCCGCATTGTGCATGTAGCTTGCTACAACGCCTGAATCCACAGCCAGCTTTGCAGAGCGGCGAAGGTTCATGTTTTCACCGATTGTTGCAATTGCATCCGTGATGTTGTCTGCAACTGTTTTGCCGCCGAATTCAGCGCCGGCAACAGCTTCGACAGAACCATCAGTTCCCAGAGCAGCATTTGCAACGTTGCGAACCAGTTCCTGGAAACCATCGTTTCTAGCAACGAAGTCTGTTTCTGAGTTAAGTTCAACGACTGCAGCGCTTGATCCGTCAGAGGCGATACCTACAAGGCCTTCCGCCGCTACACGTCCTGATTTCTTCTCTGCTTTTGCAATACCCTTTGAACGCAACCAGTCCATGGCTGCTTCCACATCGCCGTCATTCTCAGCGAGTGCGTTTTTACAATCCATCATACCTGCGCCGGATTTCTCGCGCAGTTCTTTCACAAGAGCAGCTGTAATAGCCATTTTAGCCTCTTTCCGGCAATCGTGCCATTTTCGTAGACCTTTTTGGCGGTCTACCTTGATTCATATGTCATTTTGAAGAAATTCCCGGCGCTTTGTTTGCAGCGCCGGAGGTAGTTTTCTTAGCCTTCGGCAAGCTCAGCAGCTTGCTCGAGCCAGTTATCACGCTCGATGCGGCCTTTAAAGCTCAGACGTTCGTCAACTTTTGCGATATCCTCTGCTGTGAAGGCTGCAACCTGTGCATATTTAGTGATGCCAAGTGCATGAAGTTTACCTTCCAGTACGGGGCCAACACCGGAAATCTTTTTCAGATCGTCCGGCTCACCTTCCGGTGTCGCGAAAAGCGGTGCGTCATCACCAGCTTCTTCAGCAGCTGCTGGTTCTTCCTCAACAGCAGCGGGAGCCTCTTCAGCGGCAGCTGGTGCAGGTGCTTCTTCAGCGGCAGGTGCAGGTGCTTCTTCAGCAACCGGCTGGTCTTCCTGTGTCAGCACTTCTTCGATTGGAGCTTCTTCCATTGCACCCAGATCCACGCCTGCAGAACCCTGCTGACGTGCAATACCATCGAGAGCTGCTTTTGCAATCAGATCGCAATAAAGCGAGATAGCTCTTGAAGCATCATCATTTCCAGGAATTGGGTAATCCACATTGTCTGGATTACAGTTTGAATCGAGAACCGCTACCACAGGAATCTTGAGCTTTTTCGCTTCCTGAAGAGCAATAGACTCTTTGTTTGTGTCAACGATGAAAAGAATGTCAGGTGTGCCACCCATATCTTTAATCCCGCCAAGCGCGCGCTCAAGCTTATCGCTTTCGCGGGTCAGCATCAGGCGTTCTTTCTTGGTAAGCGCTTCTGCAGCATCACCGCCAAGAATGTTCTCCAGCTCACGCAAACGCTTGATTGAGTTTGAAATGGTCTGCCAGTTGGTGAGCATACCACCAAGCCAGCGAGCGTTCACGTAATACTGAGCTGAACGCTTAGCTGCATCAGCAATGATTTCAGATGCCTGACGCTTGGTGCCCACGAACAGTACGCGACCGCCGTTTGCTACTGTGTCAGAAACAACTTTCAGTGCCTGGTCCAGTAGTGGAACAGTCTGTGAAAGATCGATAATATGGATGTTGTTACGTGAACCGTAAATGTAACGGTCCATTTTAGGGTTCCAGCGTGATGTCTGGTGTCCGAAATGCGCACCTGCTTCCAGCAGTTCGCGCATGCTGTAATCTGGCAATGCCATTGGTATTTCTCCTTTACCGGTTGAACCTCCGCAGGGAATGAAAAGCACTTGCTTTCACCGGAACGTTTTGATTGAGCAATGCCTAAACAGGGGCTGTGGCCCAAAAACGCAATCCTGCGTGTGGAATGCAGCGCGTTATAGCGGAAAAGAATTGGAATGCAAGGAAAATTATACTAGAGGATCGAAATGGTTCAACGGAGAGAAAAAATTGCCAAATCGTTCTTTTGAATTCAGTCATGCAATTGTGCGAAACCCCTGCCACGCAATCGTTGAGGGGCTGCGCGCTGTTGATACCGGCATACCGGACTTTGGCCTCTTCACCACACATCATTCTGACTATGTGACTGCATTACGTTCAACCGGTGCTGATGTGACTGTCTTACCAGCAGATGAGGACTTCCCTGATTCCGTTTTTGTGGAAGATGCAGCGTTATGCCTGCCCGATCTGGCGATCATCATGCGCCCCGGCGCCCCTTCCCGTCTGGGAGAAGCGCAAGCGATTCAACCCCATATCGAAGCGCTTTATACCAATGTGGCATGTATAGAAGGACCAGGTTTTATTGAAGGTGGTGATATTCTGACTACGGAACGCGAAATACTCGTGGGCCTATCAGAACGCACTGATACAGCAGGCGTTGAAGAGCTGACATCAATCGTTGAACCATATGGTTACTCTGTAAGGATTGTGAATACACCTCCCGGTGTTCTTCATTTCAAGACCGATTGTTCTCTACTGGATGGCAATACAATCCTTTCCACAAAAAGACTTGCTGCATCCGGTTGTTTTGAAGGCTATGAGGTCATCCATACAGCAGATGGTGAGGAAGCTTGTGCCAACTCTCTTCGCTTCAACAATCTGGTAATTATGCCGGCAGGCTTTCCGGAGACGCAAAAGATCCTGGAAAATGCTGGATATGAAGTGAAAACAATCGGTAACACGGAAGCGGCGAAACTCGATGGTGGCATGTCCTGCCTGTCGTTACGGTTTTCGCCGACCTAAGCAAATTTCATCAATTCAATTCAGCTTCCAAAACTCCGGGTACTGCCTTGAGTGCGCTCTGAATTTTTGTTGAAACGGAATAGCGCTGTTTAAGTTGGATCTCCACTTCGCGTTCACCGTTATCAAGAACGATGACAAAGGAAACTCGCCCATTGCCGCGGGTGGACAGGAGCGGCACGATTGCTTCCACTGGTTCTTGATCCCGCAAAAAAATGGTCAGATCACGTTGTTCTCTGGATGCTGCTTTCTCAAGCAATTCCACGCTCTGGATACGGATGCTTACGCCTTCAGGCCGCATATCAGCACCGGCCAGCAAAATGACGGACTGTCCGACCGCGAGATCCTCTCTGAAACGGTTCAGGCTTTCTTCGAAAATCACGGCCTCATATTGACCGGATGGATCTGAGACTGTCACGATCCCCATGGCCTTACCGGTTCTGGTTTTACGCTCCTGCTTTGCCGTGATCGTACCCGCTAGACGCCCGGCCGTGGCTCCTGCCCGGACAGAATTTTCAAAGTCAGCGTAAAGCTGTACGCGCATTTTCTCGAGGATCGGGCGATATTCATCCAATGGATGAGCAGAGAGATAGAAACCGACCGCCGCGAGCTCCCGGTTCAGTTTTTCGCTTGAATCCCAAGCTTCGCACAAAGGCAGTTCTATTTTCTGCTCCATATCGGAAACATCGCCGAACATGTCGTTTTGCCCGGTTTCGCGATCATTTGCTGCACGTGAAGCATGCCCCACAAGGCGTTCGAGCCCGGCCAATAGGCGTTCCCTTGGATAGTCGAAGCAATCAAGAGCACCCGCACATATGAGGTTTTCCAGTGTGCGCTTGTTCACCTGGCGGATATCGAGCCTTGAGAAAAAATCTTCCAGCGACTTGTATTTTCCATTCTCATTACGTTCATCAACAATCTGCTGTACAGCACCCTCGCCTACGCCTTTGATGGCGGCAAGGGCGTAAAAGATCTTGCCATCCCCTACTT
>CAWUJF010000065.1:0-10350 GCA_963922405.1 uncultured Hyphomicrobiales bacterium
CATCGCGCAAACCGCAACTGCAGAATTTTTGCTTCATTGCGCTGGTTTCGAGGAAGATTTTGTTGAAGCCGATGTGGAAACAGAACCTGTCTATGCAGGGCATGGTGGAAGCAATTCTGATTATTCTGCTGAAGAAACCAATTCTGGTTACTCCGATGAAGACGAAGTGGCGGGACTGGAACCTGACTTTACCGATGATGAGGATGGTGGATTTGAAGAAGACCTGGATCTATTGCCTGAAGAGGAGGGTGAAGAACCTCCTGCAATAGACCTTGGTGATTTATTCCCGTTCCCGCTGCCATTGCCTCCGGTTGGACCAGAAATTCCTGAAGTACCAGAAGTGCCTGAAGAACCAGTTGATCCAGTGGTCAATCCTGGATTGGGTGAATTGCCGGATGATTTGATAAATCCGGATGATAACGGACCTGACCCGGGGCCTGATCCGGCTCCTGGAATTCTGGTTTTGCCAATTCCTCCTCAGCCACCTGTGGACCCGAAAGTGAACCCGGATCTCGGTAAAATGCCTGGTGATCTGAATGCAGGAAACAATCCCACGCATTCAGGCAAAGATAAAGCAGACGAAAAAGCAAAGCAGAAGAAAGCCATTCGTGACGCTTTGAAGAAGAAAGCAAAAAAGAAGAAGGCCGAGAAGAAAAAGGCTAAGAAAAAGAAGACAGTCAAGCGTGTTACCCCTGTAGCTAAGAAGAAGAAAAAGAAAGTGGTTCGGGTCAATCCGAAACCCAAAAAGAAGCTTAAAAAGAGAGTAACCAAGAAAGCTGCCAAGAAACGCGTGAACGTCAAGAAGGCAAGGATTGTCGTCAAGAAAAAGAACAAACCTGCCAAGCGAAAAGTCGTGAAAGTAAAGAGAACGAAAATCAAGGTTGCTCCGGCTCCTAAGAGAAATCGCACCCTCAAAGCCAATAGAGCGACAAAAAAGAAAACACGCACAAACTAAAAGAATGTTCTTTTTCACAACTGGCACGGGTCATCTCACCCGTGCCTTTTTGATTCCTGATCAGGGTCAGTCTCCTTGAAATTTAGGTTCGGTGATTCATTTCGCTTGACCCGAACCGTACCGTACGGTACACCGTCGCCCATGAACGAACTGGCCAAAATATCACCCTTGGAAAACAGCGGGTCCGAAACGCCTTCCAAGCGCGAGCAGGAGGTGCTTGCTGCTGTCCTCGACCTGATGGTTGAAGAAGGGGACGGATTTTCGATGGCCTCTGTGGCGAAGAAGGCCAGCTGCTCAAAGGAAACGCTGTACCGTTGGTTCGGGGATCGCGATGGTCTTTTGACTGCAACCGTTAAATGGCAGGCATCTAAGGTTATTCTTCCCTCCTTTCAGGAAAGAGATTTAACCCTTGAGGATTACGCGATTGCACTGCGTGAGTTCGCTTCGAGTTGGTTGACTGTTCTTACAGGTGATGTGTCGATCGCGCTCAATCGGCTTGCGGTTTCCCATGCTGGAAATGGGAAGTCGAGCCTGGGAAGAATTGTCCTCGAAAACGGACCTTTTGCCATAAAAGCCCGGTTGATCCCGGTTTTCCAACTTGGTAACGAGGCAGGTTTTATCAATTGCGATCCGGAAGAGGCCTTCAGAGACTTTTTTGGCCTAGTGGTAGCGGACACTCAAATTCGGGCGTTATTGGGTGAGGCCGATCGTCCGTCCGAAACTGAAATACATAAATTTGCGCTGGGAGCGGTGGAGAAATTCCTCACCCTATGCGGAAACCCAAATCAAGAACAACGAACACACAATTAGGAGAGTTTTCATGCGTGTTTATTACGATAGAGATGCCGATCTCAATCTTATCAAAGGTAAGAATGTACTTATCATCGGTTACGGATCCCAGGGTCGCGCTCACGCGATGAACCTGAAGGATTCAGGTTGTGAAAACCTGCGTATCGCTTTGCGGAGCGGTTCTACAACTGCACTTAAGGCAGAGGCAGATGGCTTTCAGGTCATGACTGTATCAGAAGGTGCAGCTTGGGCTGACCTGATGATGATGGCTACGCCGGACGAGCTACAGGCAGACATCTACAAGGATGAGATCGCTGGTAACATCCGTGATGGTGCAGCAATTGCATTTGCCCACGGTTTGAATGTGCACTTTGGTTTGATTGAGCCGAAAGATACCGTTGATGTATTGATGATTGCTCCAAAAGGACCTGGTCACACAGTTCGTGGTGAGTATCAAAAAGGCGGCGGTGTGCCTTGTCTGATCGCTGTTCATCATGACGCTTCTGGTAATGCTCATGATCTGGGCCTTTCTTATGCCTGTGGCGTTGGCGGTGGCAGATCCGGCATCATTGAAACCAACTTCAAGGAAGAGTGTGAAACCGACCTGTTCGGTGAGCAGGTTGTGCTTTGCGGTGGTCTGGTTGAATTGATCAGAGCTGGTTTTGAAACTCTTGTAGAGGCAGGTTACGCACCTGAGATGGCATATTTTGAATGCCTGCATGAAGTAAAACTGATTGTTGACCTTATCTATGAGGGCGGAATTGCCAACATGAACTACTCTATTTCGAACACAGCGGAATGGGGTGAGTATGTTTCAGGGCCACGGATCATCACAGATGAAACCAAAGCTGAAATGAAGCGTGTACTTTCTGACATTCAATCAGGCAGGTTTACCTCTGAGTGGATGCAGGAATATCGTGCAGGTGCTGCTCGCTTTAAAGGTATTCGCCGCAACAATGATGCGCATCAGATTGAAGAAGTTGGTGAAAAGCTTCGGGCCATGATGCCTTGGATCTCAGCAAACCAGCTGGTTGATAAATCCAAGAACTAAAAGTTTAAAGGGCTGCTCAGTTGAGCAGCCCTTCACCATTGCGTCCAGATGGGGCGAGTTAGCAATAGAAGAATTCAGAACATTGTCGCCCTGAACCAAGGTTTATTGTTTGACCGAACACCACACCTGTGGGGCAAGCGATACGGATTCGGTCTCACATGCACAAACCTTCCCCACAATTTGCCGTTGATACAATGTTTTTGTCTCAATAAAAATCAGGTAATCACCCCATTTTTCAGTAAATCACAGATATATTTGTTTATATTTGAGATAAACTGGTTTGTACTTAAACGTCGATTAATCCCTGTTTCATTGCTTTCACCAGTAGAGCGGCAGTTGAATTAACTTCCAGTTTTCTCATTAGACTTGTTCTGTGGCTGTCAACGGTCTTCGGACTGACACCCAGCTTTTCACCAATCTTGGTATTTGAGTAACCCCGGCCGATGGCATGAAGCACCTCGATCTCCCGTTTTGAAAGTCCACTAGTGTCTTCTGATACTGATATGATTTCCTGTACTTCATCTGAAAACACCTTTTCACCTGCAAATACTCGCTGAATTGCTTCAAGTATGACCTCGGGATCAGTGTTTTTCAGAATAATTGCATCAGCATCAGCTTCCTTGAGTTGTCTGAATTGCTCCGGTGAATGGTTGCCAGTGACGATTACAATTTTTGTATCCGGTGCCCAACGTTTCGCCTCGATGAGTACCTCCAGTCCATTTGCGCCCGGCATGGCCAAATCCACAATCGCGCAATCTGGTTGAAGCTTTCGTATCAATGAGATGGCTGAAATCCCGTTGTTGGCGACCTCAAGAATTTTTGTATTGTCATGCCTTTCAAGAATCGCTTTTATTCCTTCACTTGCTAGTGCGTGGTCATCAGCGATCACAAAGGTCTTAGGCATCGGGGGGTGTATTCCAGACTGAACTATGGTTGTTGGTGTATCAAATTTTGTAAGACTGTTGGCAATTGTAGTTCTTACAATCGCAAGTTTTGTTTCCTTTAATCCAATTGGGCATGGCTTTGCAAATCCCCTTGAGCTTGAGGGACCAAAAACACCGGCACAAATTGTTGGGAATGTTGAGTATTTTCTTGATGATACTGGAAAGATCACAATCGATGAGATTGCGACCGACAGTTTCACAAGCAAATTCAAACCGGTGGAAAGCGAATTCATCAATTTCGGTTTCACCAAGTCGCTAATCTGGCTCAAAGTAAATCTGCGTAACGCGTCAGAAGATCACGATCGTTGGATGCTGTTTTTTCGGGAGAACTTCTTCCAGAAATTCAGCGCCTACCAGATCAATACAGGAAGCCAAATTCAGGTAATTACGGAACAGGACGAGGAAGCGGTTTTCGGTGACAGGCCGATCAAGTATCCGTATCTTGTCGTCCCAGTGAAACTCAAGCCGGGCGAAGAAGCAGAAGTATTCGTGCGTTATTGGTCAGGTGGGTCATCGGAAGTTCGGTTTTCCATTGAAACGGATGCGAGCTTCAATGAGAAAGCCAGCAGTACCGTTTTCAAGAACTCCCTGTATTACGGGATGCTGGTGTTGATGTTGATGGTCTCGGGAGCGGCGTTTCTATACTCCCGAAAAACCCTGTTTTTTGCGTATAGCGCGAGTACGATGTCGAGCTTGTTGTTTATCATGCAGGCTGATGGTACCGCATTCCAGTATCTGTGGCCCAATTGGCCTCAGTTTAACGGGTTTGCCTCGCTGCCCATCGGAAATGGATTGATATTCTTCGGGGCATTGTTTGCACGGGAGTTTCTGCAAACAAAGCGGTATCACAAGATCGCTGACAAGATATTAATCTTCTTTATGGTCCTCGCTGCGGTTGCGACGTTGAGTGCGGTTGTGCTGGATACTCAACTCCTCAAGCAGTTTATGCTCTTGATATCCCTGTTTGCTTTTCTGTTTTTCTTCATTGCCGGACTTTTGGCTGCGAGGAAACGATTTAAGGAAGTGCGCTTTTACGTCCTGGCGTGGGGTAGCATCATGGTTGTGAGTGTTTTGCTCACATTCCGGGAGAATTTCGGATTGGAGATTTCTGAAGAATTGCAGTTCGATCTGATGCGGATGGTGATGGTTGCCGATGCCGCGTTTATGGGATTAGGGCTTCTGGATCGGTACAATCAGATCCGGGTTGCCAGCCAGCAATCCATGAAAGCGAGCCTTAAACAGGCGCGCCGTAATCTGAAGCTCACCCAACGGCTCAATGATCTGGAGCAGAAATTCTCAGCTGTATCTGAATTGGCTGAAAGCCGTGATCAGGAGGTGAAAAATACGGTTCATGATCTCCGGCAGCCTTTGCATGCACTGCGTCTGAAAGTCCATGATCTTATGCAGGGGAATGATTCCGATAAAAAAACGACCAGCGACGTGGCGCAGACTTTCACCTATCTGGAGAAACTGGTTTCTACGCAACTTGGAAAAGCAGCGGAAGACACAAAAATTGTCTCTGGAGAAAACCTGGCAATTCGCGACGAAGCTGATGATCTGGACAATTCAAAATCGCTAACGACAGATGAAATCCTGTTAAGTGTCCATGACATGTTTCAAAATGATGCAATTGAGAAAGGCATAGAACTTAAATATCTCCCGTCAAATCATGACCTTGATATTGAGAACCTTGTGCTCATGCGACTCGCTACAAATCTTGTTTCGAATGCCATCAAATACACGGATCAGGGCAAGGTTGAGTTTGGTATAGTTGACGGAGAAGAAGGCTTGCGTCTTCAGGTAGCTGATACAGGTGCTGGTATGACAGAAGCTGAGTTTTCTGCGGTTTTGGACGCAAATATTCGTCTTGAAGAGGGAGCCAAGCGTGCAGATGGCATTGGTTTGGGCTTGTCGATTGTACGGGAAATCAGCAATAAGCACGGGTTAAAGTTGTCTTTGGGGCCAGATCGCGAATTTGGTACCGCGGTTCGCGTTGATTTTCCTGCATAATGGCATGTTGGCACAGTTCCTGCATTGCGTAGCGCAAATAAGTTACGAGGTGCAGAATGGAACAGGTACAATCTCGCTACGCGGCTCTTCTTGCGCAAGCAAAAGCCGCAAATGATGAAAAACGTAAGCAACATCGTCGCAGGGTTTTGAAAGCCGGTACGATTTTGTTCAACAACGGTTATTCTAGTTTTGGCTGCAAGATCCGGAATTTGTCCGATGAAGGTGCTTTGCTGATTTTCAGCGATACAACTGGCATCCCATCCAACTTTGATTTCAAGTTGAGCGACTCGAAAGATACTGTGGCAGCGGACCGGGTGTGGCATACGCGCACCGAAATGGGAATTCGTTTTACCTAAACACCCACAGCTCCGATTTGCGCTATTGTGATTAATTTGCCCTTGCGGTTATTGTCTTCACTGAAGAGGATTAACCCGGGGGCAAACTCATGTCTGAAAGCACGGTATTATTTCGCAAGGATGGCAGGATAGGACGTATCATCCTGAATCGTCCCGAAGTCATGAATGCCATCAATGACGAATTGCCCGTTGATCTTGCTGATTGCATCGAAAAAGCCAATGACGATGATGACATTCATGTAATTGTTCTCTCTGGAAGCGGGGACGCATTTTGTGCTGGCTATGACCTTGCATATTACGCAGAAAAGAACGGCGCCAACGAAGTCACGCAAAAAATGCCATGGGATCCTATGAAGGATTACCGCTTCATGAAGCGAAACACAGAGTATTTCATGAAGATCTGGCGTTCCTATAAACCCGTTATTGCGAAGATCCATGGATTTGCTGTTGCTGGTGGCAGTGACATTGCAATGTGCTGTGACCTGATAATCATGGCAGAAAACGCCCAAATCGGTTACATGCCCTCGCGTGTTTGGGGATGCCCCACAACGGCCATGTGGGTTTACCGGCTTGGTGCGCAACAGGCTAAACGAATGCTGTTTACTGGTGACAAAATCAGCGGTGTTGAGGCTGCAAATCTTGGTCTCGCTTTGGAAGCAGTGCCTGAAGCCGAGCTTGACAGTCGGGTCGATGCGTTGGCTGAGCGTATGGCAAGTGTGCCAAGAAATCAGCTTATGATGCAGAAACTCATGATCAACCAGGCCTATGAAAATATGGGGCTGGAAACCACCCAGATGATGGCAACTCTGTTTGACGGGATCACACGCCATTCGCCCGAAGGATTGAATTTCAAGAAGCGTTCCGAAGAAATGGGGTGGAAACAGGCGGTGCGAGAGCGTGATCTTGGAACCTATGACTGGACGCAGGACCGACCCATTAATTCACCTGGCAAAGAAGATTGAAGTGTCCCAATTGCTAGGAAAAACCAGACTAACAAAAGAGTGAGATTGGGATGTCGGTTCGTATAGCCACCTTTAATGCTGAAAACCTGATGCAGCGTTTTGATTTTTCGGGGTTTAAAAACATTCAGCGTATGGATCGTGGTCTTCAAATGCTTGATATCAAGGACCGTAGCCATTTCGAAACGCTTGAACAGGCGAGGGTAGTAGCCCACACCGATGATACGTTGCAGCTTACAGCACTTGCTATTGCAGACACCCGCGCGGACATTGTTTGTCTGCAGGAAGTGGAAAACATGGCTGCTCTCGACGCATTTGAAAACGCATATCTTCATCGGATGATCGGTCGCGGATATAAAAACAAGTACTTGATTGAAGGTAATGATGGTCGCGGTATTGATGTTTGCATTATGATGCGGGAAGAAACCGCAACCGGAGAAAAGATTGAGTTCATAGCAGCCAAGAGCCACGCAAAGCACACTTATGCAGATTTCGGATTGCATAATGCAGCACTCAACGAAGTTGGCAGCGAGGCAGATGAAAAGATCTTCCGGCGTGATTGTCTGGAAGTGGATGTGAAGGTGGGTAATCGCCGGCTCACCTTGTTTGTGGTCCATTTCAAATCCATGGGTGCACGAAAAGAAGATGTGGACGGACGCAGCTGGACGATGCCCATTCGGATCGCTGAAGCAAAGGCCACGCGTCACATTATTGAGCAAAAGTTTGGTAATGGAAAAACCGCAAACAAGCGTTGGCTCATTTGCGGTGACATGAACGACTATTTCTCGCGAATAAAGGTGGATGGCTCTCAACACAGTGGCTTTAGTTTTGAATATGAACTGACGGAAAGTTGCGGTATTGATCCACTGGTGGCGGGTGATTTTTCATACAATCTTTCCAACCGCTTGCCGGACATGGAACAATGGACGCTTTATCACTCGGGAAGAACTGAACGACATTTGTGCCAACTGGATTACATCTTGGCTTCACCTGCGCTAGCGGATCGCAACCCAAAAGCGGTTCCGGAGATCATCCGTAGCGGACAACCTTTCCGTACGCCATTTCCACCGGGGCAGGAGAGTGTTCGATATCCGAGAACTGGGTGGGATCGTCCGAAGGCATCAGATCACTGTCCTGTTGTTGTAGAGTTGTCCATTTGAAGTTTTTCTTTCAGTGAGTTGCCTGCTGACCTAGACTGAGCCCTGAAACTGAAACGGGGATTGTGAAAATGATAGTTGTTACAGGAATAGCTGAGATAGCACCGGAGGATGTGTCTCAGATCAAATCTGCTGCCAAGATCATGGCAAGTGCTTCGAGAAGTGAAGAGGGATGCCGGAACTACGCTTTTTACGAAGATATCGAACAAGAAGGGCGTTTTCGTATCTATGAAGAATGGGAAACTGCAGAAGCTTTGCGTGAGCATTTTACCACCCAACATATGCAGGATTTCAATCAGATATTGTCTGAAACCAAAGTGCTGAAACTGGAAGTGGATCAGTTTCTTCGAGGTGATGATATCAAGGTAGGATAGGACACAAGCACCAACTAACTTCATGATTTCTGTTGTGCCATAGATCCTGGCACACATTCTGACAAAATCTCGATGTGATAAGGGGAAACATCAAGCTTGAACCAGGCTTTCAGATTTCACTGACAAATCGTGGTGTTCCTGTGTTAAGCCTGAACCCAGAATATTCGGGGGATTCGTCATATGCTTTCTATCTTTGAAATTGCGGCACTGCTGCTTGCGTTGTCTGCATTTTTTGGCTGGGTGAACCATGTCTTCGTGAAGTTGCCTCACACGATTGGCCTTGTCATTTTTGCATTGTTAGCTTCGCTCAGCTTGCTGGCTGCTGAGAAACTGATCCCATCTCTGGGTATTACGGATACATTTCAGGATGTAATCGGGCAAATAGATTTCTATTCAACGGTGATGGAAGGCATGTTGGCATTCTTGTTGTTCGCCGGTGCTTTGCATGTGAACTTTGAAAAGATGGCTGACCGGAAATGGATCATCACATTGATGGCGACTGTCGGTGTGGTGTTGTCCACCTTCATTGTGGGGACCGGCTTTTGGCTGCTTGCCGGGCTTTTCGGGATTAACATTCCATTCGCCTGGGCATTGGTATTTGGTGCGCTCATTTCACCCACCGATCCCGTTGCTGTGCTTAGCCTCTTGAAGTCGATTAATATTCCACCGTCTCTGGAAGCAAAAATTGCCGGTGAATCGTTATTCAACGATGGTGTCGGTGTGGTGGTTTTTACAATCGTTGTGGCAATCGCAGTTGGTGGTGGAGGAGATCACGGTGGTGGAATAGATTTTCTGCATATTGCGGAGCTGTTTGTGGTTGAAGCTATTGGCGGTGCGGTGCTTGGTTTGATAGCCGGGTGGATTGCATATCGAGCGATGGCGAGCATGGATGAATACACTTTGGAGATACTGATTTCTCTTGGTATTGTGGCTGCCACCTATGCAATTGCTTTGCGTTTACATCTATCCGGACCCATAGCCGTTGTGATGACCGGGCTGCTGTTAGGTAACCGGGGCCGTGCTGTGGGGATGAGTGAGAAGACTGCGGATCATTTGTTCTCATTTTGGCACTTGATTGATGAAATCCTCAATTCAGTTCTGTTCCTGCTTATCGGGCTGGAAATTCTGATTGTGGCGATTGATCCTTCGTTCGGTTGGTTGGCTGCTGCAACCATACCGCTGGTCTTGTTTGCCCGCATGTCGGCGGTTTCTGTTCCAATCCTGCTGATGTCTCGGTTCCGGGTTTTCACCCCTGGTGCAATTCCGGTGCTCACATGGGGAGGATTGAGAGGGGGGATTTCCGTTGCTCTGGTACTTTCTTTGCCTAATAATGACACCAAGCCGCTGTTGCTCACAGCCACATTTGCGGTGGTATTGTTCTCCGTTATCGTACAGGGTTTGACCGTGAAAAAGGTTATCAGTGCCACTGTCGATGAGAAGCTATTGCAGGAATGATTATGGGAAGAAGATTTTATACGCTTGATGTGTTTACAGACGAGGCTCTGTCCGGCAACCCACTTGCTGTTGTGTTGGATTCGGATGGATTGGATGAGGCTGCAATGCAGACAATTGCAACGGAGTTCAACCTATCTGAAACAGTTTTTGTTTTTCCGCCTGACAATGCTGAGAACCGGGCGCGTATCAAAATCTATACACCGGTTCATGAGCTTCCCTTTGCGGGTCACCCCACGGTGGGAACGGCTTTTTTGCTCAGCCATTTGGATGGTTTGTCTGACGGTGCTGAGCTTGTGCTTG